>NZ_JAVRHO010000001.1:0-284867 GCF_031846515.1 Autumnicola lenta | reverse complement strand
GATTATTCTTTGAGAGGCGGACTAAATCATTAATAACCAAAAAGTAAAAGAAAATGAAGTTTTTTATTGATACAGCTAATCTTGATCAGATTAGAGAGGCTCAGGAATTAGGAGTTTTGGACGGGGTTACCACCAATCCTTCTTTAATGGCGAAAGAGGGAATTACAGGTAAACAAAACATAATAGAGCACTACAAAAAGATTTGCGATATTGTTACGGGTGATGTTAGTGCTGAGGTTATCGCAACAACTTTTGACGAAATAGTAAAAGAAGGAGAAGAACTTGCTGCTCTTCACGATCAAATTATTGTGAAAGTTCCTATGATAAAGGAAGGTGTTAAAGCAATTAAATACTTTAGCGATAAAGGTATTAAAACAAACTGTACCCTGGTATTTTCTGCAGGACAGGCTTTGCTGGCTGCTAAAGCGGGTGCAACTTATGTTTCTCCTTTTATTGGAAGACTTGATGATATTTCTACCAATGGTCTTAATCTTATTGCTGAAATAAGACTGATCTATGATAACTATGGATTTGAAACTGAAATACTTGCTGCATCAGTAAGACATACCATGCACGTGATTGATTGTGCCAAGCTTGGTGCAGATGTGATGACAGGTCCTCTTTCTTCTATTGAAGGATTACTAAAACATCCTCTTACAGACAGCGGGCTGGAGAAATTCCTTGCTGATTATAACAAAGGAGTTCAATAGAACTTAAGAGTTTTTATATAACAGAAAAGGCTGCCAATCGGCAGCCTTTTCTGTTATTAATTTATTTATAGTTTTTTTATTGATTTAGAAATTCAAGAAGTTCTGTTTCAAAATCTGGATTGTAAAGTTTTGCATCCCCATCCACAATAATGCCTCTTGGATTAATAAAGAAGATTTTGTGAATGTATTTCCTGAAAACTTCCTTACTTACTTCTCGGCTACTAATTTGATATTCATAATCTTTATTATAGTTATTGTTTGAAATCACCCGAAGCCAGTTCTCCGTTTCATTCTGGTCGATATTAACTCCAATAAAATTAAGCTCAGGATATTTTTTTCTGAGGGTTTTAATATTGTTGTGTTGCCATTTGTAATGGGAAGGTGCATACATGGACCAGATAAAAACCACCGTAGGTTTGGTAATGACGTCATCATAAGTCACCTGCTCCCTCGCTGTGTTTATTAATTTTTTGTTTTGTACCGATGTTCCTTCGAAATAATTTGTGTGGATTTCTGCAAGATCTTTTGCCTCGTTCTCTTTTCTGTAATCTATGTTGTCCAGAACATTTAGGATTGAATCTACCCGATCCTGGTTTTTCGACATTATAATACCACGGGTTACGAGCCGGTCCAGAAAATCATTTTTCATGTACGGAAGAGAGGTGAGGGAATCAATTAGAACAATTCTTCGTCTTATATTAGTGTAGTCTCCAAGTTCAAAACAACTTCTGTCCAGGCCTTCGCTTGTTCTGCAGTTCTCTATAGACTTGCTGCGTAGATAGTTGTCTATTAAATTAGTGTAGACTTTATAATCCTGTAAGGCTTCGTTGTTGAAGTCAATTTTACTTCTGTAATTGTGGAAGTTTTCAGGAATCTCATCAGAAAATTGAGTGTTGTACTTTTTAATTAAAAACGTGTATCGCTCTCTCAGGTCGTAGTATTCATAATCAATTACAGTATTTGCAATATCAATAAAATTTTCAGAGAAATCGTGTTTGTCTTTTAAATTAGCTAGTAATTCCCTTCTCTGTTCTCTGATAGAGTCTGTTACCCGCGAAAATTTTTCGGGATTAAATTTATAGTAGGATAATATTAATTTGTTGTTTTCCTGGTTATTAAGAAGCATGTCGAGGAGAAAGCTGCTCTTTGCAGAGCCTACACCACTAAAGTTCATAGATTTGTCGAACTGTAAAGTATTTAACCAAACGAGTACACTATCCCCAGGTTCAACATACATTACCTGATCTTCCGGGTTATGTCTAAGTGTGTAAATTCCTTCTTCCAGATTTTCATATTGCTTTCCAAACTGGTTCTTTTGATTCAGGAACAACGTATCGAGGTTCCTTTCATTTTGAGACAGAATTACATAATGAGTATGTGGATTCACAATTTGTCCGCCAATGTAAATATTATCTCCAGAATCTTGAGAATGATTACAGGCATACAGAAGAAACACAGAAAATATAATTAGCGATTGGGGATACTTCATCTAAGACTCTAAGACTTCAGATTGTAGATAATAAAACAGTAAACAAATATAGATGCAGACTACTGCTGCGAATGTTAATCACTAGTTAAAAGGATTTATATAAACGTTAATGTTTCCAGAAGATTACATAAATGGCTACTTTTGCAAAAAATTAGATCAAATAAATTCTTATGCTCTCAGTTTCAAATCTTTCAGTTCAGTTTGGTAAACGTATTCTCTTTGATGAGGTAAATACTACTTTTACACAAGGGAACTGCTACGGAATTATTGGTGCCAATGGTGCCGGAAAATCCACATTTCTAAAAATACTTGCAGGAAAATCAGATCCTACTTCCGGTCATGTACATCTGGAATCAGGAAAACGTATGTCTGTACTGGAGCAGAATCATAATCTATACGATGAGTACCCCGTTTTGGAAACAGTAATGAGAGGAAACAAGCCTCTTTACAAGATCAAAACAGAAATGGAAGAGATCTACGCTAAAGAAGATTTCAATGATGCAGATGGAGAGAAAGTTGGATTGCTTCAGGCAGAGTTCGAAGAAATGAATGGCTGGAATGCTGAAAGTGAAGCGGCATCTTTACTATCCAGTTTGGGTATTAAGACCGATTCGCACTATACGCTTATGCAGGACCTTGAGGGGCAGCAAAAGGTGAGGGTGCTTTTAGCACAGGCTTTATTTGGTAATCCCGATGTGTTGATTATGGATGAACCTACAAACGACCTGGATTATGAAGCTATAACCTGGCTGGAAAATTTTCTTGCGAATTATGACAATACGGTAATTGTGGTTTCTCACGACCGTCACTTCCTGGATTCTGTATGTACGCACATCTCAGATATTGACTTCGGAAAAATAAATCACTTCAGTGGGAATTACACCTTCTGGTACGAATCTTCACAGCTTGCAGCAAGACAGCGCTCTCAGCAGAATAAAAAAGCAGAAGAGAAGAAAAAGGAACTTCAGGAATTTATTCAGCGCTTTAGTGCAAACGTGGCAAAATCAAAACAAGCCACTTCGCGTAAAAAGATGATTGATAAATTAAATATTGAAGAAATTAAACCTTCCAGCAGAAGGTATCCTGCAATAATTTTTGAAAGAGAGCGTGAAGCAGGGGATCAGATTTTAAACATCGAAGGTCTTGAGGCGTCTATAGAAGGTGAAGTTATTTTTAAAGATGTAAACGTGAACTTGGCCAAAGGAGATAAAATCGTTGTTTTTTCCAGAGACTCAAGAGCAACAACGGCATTTTATGAAATCATCAACGGAAATCAGAACGCGGTTCAGGGAAAATATTCCTGGGGTGTTACTACCAATCAATCTTATTTACCACTGGACAACTCTGAGTATTTTGATAATGATCTTACGCTCGTTGATTGGCTAAGGCAATGGGCTAAAACTGAAGAAGAAAGAGAAGAAGTTTACATTCGTGGTTTCCTGGGTAAAATGCTTTTTAGTGGCGAAGAAGCATTAAAAACCTGTCGTGTATTATCTGGAGGGGAAAAAGTAAGGTGTATGTTAAGCCGGATGATGATGATGAGGGCTAACGTTCTTATGCTTGACGAACCGACAAACCACCTGGACCTGGAATCTATTACAGCCTTTAACAATTCCCTGAAGAATTTTAAAGGAAGCATGATGTTCACCACTCATGATCACGAGTTTGCACAAACGGTGGCTAATCGAATAATAGAGCTAACTCCAGGTGGAGCCATTGATCGTTATCTTACTTTTGATGAATATATGGGTGATAAGAAGATTAAGGAACAACGTGAAAAGATGTACGGAGTAAAAGCTTAAACTTCTTTTAATAATTGATGAGAATTGAAAAAGCCCGAATCACGAGATTCGGGCTTTTTCGTTGGCTAATTAAACAAACAAATAATAAAAATATTAGAACATTCCGCCGCCGCCGGCTTCATTATCATCGCGTGATTTACGTTTTAAAGCACTGTTTTTACCGCCTCCAAATCTATAGGAGAAGCCCACGTAAACGGTTTGTGTCTCTCCCTTAAACCTTCCTTCCTGCGGAAAAGGTCTCCCGTCAGTAAACTGGAATTCCTGCGTATCAAATACATCATTAACATTCAGGCTGATGGTTGCTTTGTTGTCAAGAAAAGAATATCTCCCACCAAGGTTCATAAAGTACATTGGCTTCATAAGCATTTGAAGGCTTTCATTTCTTCCGCGGTAAAATCCGAATAATTGAAAGGTTAAGGCTTCGCTGGCTTTAAAAGAATGACTTGTTCTGAAATGGAAGGTGGTGTTGTCAGTTTCCAGATACTCGGTTCCAACCACTCCTTTTAACTCCTGGCTGTAGGCTTCAAAACTTGTGTTGGTACTCCACCAGCTGGTGAATTTATAATTGGCTGAAAGTTCAAGTCCGTAGGAATTATTATCTTCAAAATTGTCAAATTGGATCAGTAAAGAACCAGGATCGTTAGGATCCTCAAGCAGCACCTGGTTGATTTCATCATTAATATTTCTGAAAAAGACTCCGCCAGAGAGGCTGCCTTTATTTGTCAATTTTCGGGTGTAATTGAATTCAACTGAATTGGTGAACTGCGGTTCCAACTCAGGATTACCTGAAACAGTAAGCCTTGGGCTGCTAACTTCCCTAATGGGGTTTACCTGGTCGAATCCGGGACGATCCACACGCCTGCTGTAACTAATCTGGTAAGTATTTCTCTCATCTGGAGTATAGTTTAAAAACCCAGAAGGATAAAGCGTGAAATAATCATCTTCAAAAACTTTTTCTCCAATATAAACTGCATCTACCTGAAAATTTTCAAGCCTTGCGCCTAACTGATACGACCACTTATCATGATTTTGACCATACGTTGTATAAAAGGAATAGATATTCCGGTTGTATTGGTAAGTGGAATTGCTAAAGTTTGGATTTGTGGTGTGGTAGTCATTATCTGTATCCAGAATTCTTGCTTCAATCCCCATCTCCAGTTTTGAATGCGCACTTAGAGGATTAACATAATCCAGATTCCCAATGATGTTGTTTCTTTTTTCTTCCACAAGCTCCTCATAGGCTACGAAACCATCAGTGTTTCCCTCATAGTCAAAAAAGGAATTTTCCTCTTCGTCAAATTCGTTATAATTAATTTCTACCTGAAGGTCGTGGCCTTCTTTTTCAAATTTTCGATCATATACAAAGTTGTAGGTCGCATTTAGATTGTCGAAGTTAAGATCCAGGTTCTGCACCAGGCTTGGTTCTGGATTGTCATTGTAGATTAACCTGAAAGCACCTTCGGGGCCACCGTTAAAATAATTTTGATTGGTATAGAAAGACAAAGTGTTCTGGTCGTTCAGGTAAAAGTCCATTCCTACTTTATACAAGTAAGATTCCCTTTCATTCTTAATATCAAAAGCCTGTAGAAGATTTTCCTGTGGTAGGTAAATACGTCCTAAATTGGCTCTTGGACCAAAATTAGTTCCGACATTTCCATACACGTTAATTTTCCCTTTTCGATAATTCATATCAAGCGAGCCATTAAAACGCACATTTTCGCCCGCAGTTACACCGGTGTTCAGGTTTCCGTTGAAGCCGTTATTTGCATTTTTGTGAAGCACGATATTTATAATTCCACTCATGCCTTCAGGATTGTACTTTGCTGAAGGGTTGGTGATAAGCTCGATACTTTTGATGGACGTTGATGGAATTTGCTTCAGAAGTTGGGCGGGATCCATATTTGTTGGTTTCCCATCGACTAATATCCGTACGTTGGAATTTCCGCGAAGTGCGATATTCCCATCCTGATCTACATTTACAGAAGGAATATTATTCATTATTTCTGAAGCGCTCGCACCGGTAGTAATGAGATCTTTGCCAACATTAATTACTTTCCTGTCTATGCGTTGCTCAATGGTAGTTCTTTCAGCAACCACAGTAACATCGTTTAGTTGGGCGACTTCAGCTTCAAGAGAAATTATCCCTACCTCCAGTATTCTTTGATCCCTGGAAATGGTGATTTCGCGAGAGAAAGTTCTATAACCTATAAATTGTACTTTAAGCAGGTAATTGCCTTCCTTAATTTTTTCTACAGTAAAGCTACCATCGTCCCCGGTGGTAATCCCGGTGACGAGGTTGCCTTCCATATCATTGATGATTACAGTGGCATAAGGAACAGGTTCCTGTAGATCTTTGTCTATTACAGAACCTGAAATTTTTCCCAGTGGCTCATTAAAAGCCAGCGTGCCGACTGTAGTAAAAAATGTGATGATTAAAAATAACTGTTTCATTTTTTGATTGATTTGATGATTAATGATGTTATAGAAAATACCTTGTATTACATATTAGCTTGATGAGAGCTTCTGCGAAAAAAGAACCTTCTATACTATAAAGACGAAGCAAAAATTCTTTTGTTACAATATTTTTTAAAAAACCCACATTCCCGATAAAAGAATGTGGGCTTTACAAATTCCTGGTGCAAACACTAACCATCAAAAAGTGCTGACCAGAAACTTTGAACCGGTTCTATTTATAAAGACTTTATAATTTAAAACTTGTTACAGTTTAGCGGAAATATTAAATTTAGGATATGAAGAAAAAAACATTAGTAATAGGAGCTTCTACAAATCCCGGCAGATATTCTAACATGGCCATTAATCGATTGGTAGGTTATAAACAGCCAACAGTAGCTATTGGTTTGCGGGAAGGTGAAGTAGCCGGAGTAAAGATAGAAAAGGAGATGCTGCCTTTTGAAGACATAGACACGATAACCATGTATATTAATTCAAAGAGACAACCTGAATACTACGACTATATACTTTCTCTTAATCCGGAAAGGGTAATTTTTAACCCCGGAACAGAAAACAGGGAATTGTACGATCTCCTTCGGAAAAATAATATAGAAGTAGAAGTTGGCTGTACTTTAGTGATGCTTGGATCGAACCAATATTAACCCGAGAAAGGTTAGCAATCCGTTGAGGATCAGAATAAAAAATCCGAACTCGAATCCAAACCAAACAAGGCTGTTTATACTTATAATATAGGACAGGATGGGGGAAAGGATTGCAACTACAGGGACAAGCTTATCTTTCACATTCCATTTTGTAAAAAGTCCGTAGGTATATAAACCTAATAATGGGCCATAGGTATATCCTGCGAATTCAAAGAGTTTGTTAATCACACTTTTGTCTGCAATGGCATATTTAAAGATGAGCATTACAAGGATTAGCAAAACTGAGATAAGTACGTGAATCAGCTTTCTAATGTTTACCTGTTTTTCTTCGGAATATTTTTTCTCAATATCCAGGATATCAATACTAAAAGAAGTGGTTAGAGCAGTTAACGCGCTATCGGCACTGGAATAGGCTGCCGCGATAAGCCCTAATATAAATAAGATAGCAACACCCAATCCTAATTCTCCGCTTGTTGCGATGGCAGGAAAAAGATCATCCTTTCGCTCTGTAATTCCGTTAATTTCAGCATAATCTGTTAGAAGCACGCCAAGAGCCAGGAAGAAAAAATTAACTACAGTGAGCACCATCGTGAACCAGAACATATTTTTTTGAGCATCCTTTAAATTCCGGCAGGTAAGATTTTTCTGCATCATATCCTGGTCCAGTCCCGTCATTACAATGGCTATAAATGCCCCGGAAATAAATTGTTTGAAAAAGTAATCTCTGGTTCTCCAGTCTTCAAAGAAGAACATTTTAGAAAATTCACTTTCAGATAAATATCCAATAATGTTGAACGGCGAGAAGTTGAGGTCTTCAGAAATTACCACTATCGTTATTCCCAGGGCAAGCAGCATAAACAAAGTCTGCAGGGTATCTGTCCATACAATTGTGTTTATTCCGCTTTTAAAAGTGTAGAGCCAAATGAGTAAAATTGTTATTGATACGGTAATATAGAACGGAACTCCCATAGCATCAAAAACGATAAGCTGTAGCACGTTTGCTACCAGGAAAAGCCTGAAACTGGAACCTACAACCCGGGACAGGAGGAAAAAAGAAGCTCCTGTTTTGTAAGAATATTGGCCAAATCTATTCTCGAGATACGTGTAAATTGAAGTCAGGTTCATCCTGTAGTACAAAGGCAGGAGAACCAGCCCGATTACCGCATAACCCACTGTATATCCCAAAACCACCTGAAAATAACTGAAGGCCTGAGTTTCTACCGTACCGGGAATAGAGATAAAGGTAACTCCGCTAAGTGAAGCTCCTATCATTCCAAAAGCTACGAGGTACCATGGAGACTGGCGGTTAGCCTTAAAAAATTCTGCATTAGAACCTCCACGTCCCGTTAAATAAGATATTAAAATAAGAACGCCAAAATAACCGGCTATAAGGAGCAAAATCTGGTACGGCTGCATAGAAAAGATGTTATGGCGACGAATTTACAAATTTAGATGTTAGAAATAACCGATGATTGGAGGTAGACCAACTGTGCGAAAATTAGAAATTGTACCCGTGCAGAAAGGATCTTCGTCTTAAGTCCGTTTAGGAGAGAATGCTTCTTAAAACCAAATAAAGCTTCAAACCAAAATTTAGTAGAAAAATGATAAATTTGCAGTATGGATTTTTCTTCAAAATTACTGGAACAGGCTGTAGACGAAATGTCACAGCTACCTGGTATAGGAAAGCGCACTGCGTTGCGTTTGGTGCTACACCTTCTAAAACAACCTGAATCGCAAACTGAACAACTGGCTGCCGCTTTAAAAAAACTGCGCTCAGACATAAAGCTCTGTAGAAATTGCTTCAACATTAGCGATACTGAGCTTTGTGAAATTTGTGCGAATCCCAATCGAATGAGTGAAATTGTTTGTGTGGTAGAAGATATTCGGGACGTGATGGCTATTGAGAACACCGGGCAGTACCGCGGACAATATCACGTTTTGGGAGGAAAAATTAGTCCGATGGACGGAATAGGGCCTTCACAATTATCTATTAAGCCCTTGATCGAAAAGGTAAAAGCAGGGAAGGTTGAAGAAATAATTTTTGCCCTTAGTAGCACCCTGGAAGGTGACACCACAAATTTTTACATTTTCAGGCAGCTGGAAGTAACACCTATAAAAACGTCTACAATTGCACGGGGAATTTCTGTTGGGGATGAACTGGAATATGCAGATGAAGTTACCCTGGGGAGAAGTATCACCAACAGAGTGCCTTTTGAAAGCTCCATGAAAAGTTAAGCTGACTTTTCAGAGATTTTCAATAGCGAGAGCTCTTCCGGAAAACCTGCAGTACATTTTAGATTCAGCCTTTGAAATCGTAAATTTACAGAAGAGGTTAAACTCTCTTTCAAAAGAAGAATTTCAGTACATTTCAATTTTATTGATTTTTTAATATTTGCAGAGCTTAAATTTGATTAATTTCGCAAACGAAACAATAAAAACGATCTTTTAGATATAAATATGGCAAAATTCGAACTTAAATTACCTCAAATGGGCGAAAGTGTTGCGGAAGCGACTATTACCGGCTGGTTAAAAGAAGTTGGCGATACCATTGAAGCAGATGAACCGGTAATCGAAATTGCGACAGATAAAGTAGATAGTGAGGTTCCCAGTGAAGTAGAAGGGAAGCTTGTTGAAAAACTGTTTGAAGTTGATGATGTGGTGCAGGTTGGACAGGTCATAGCTATTATAGAAACAGAAGGTGAAATAGATGGTGATGAAGATCTGTTCGACGACAATGATGATGATGAGGGTGAGGTTCGGGACGAAGAGGCTTTAATAAATGAGGTGGAAGCCAGTGTTGAAAAGGCAAAGGAAGTAACTTCAGCAAGTAATTTTTCTGATTCTTCTCGTTTCTATTCGCCGCTCGTGAGGAACATAGCGAAGGAAGAAGGAATAAGCTTTGAAGAGCTGGAACAAATAAATGGAACCGGTAAGGACGAAAGGGTAACTAAAAATGATATTCTTGACTATTTAGCAAATCGTTCAAACAAGACGGCGGCATCTAAACCGACCTCTAAAGGGCAAAAAATAGAAACTTCCGGATTGGAATCTGCGGTAGCAAAGCAGGACTCAGCGGTACGATCTGGAGAAGACGAAATAATCGAAATGACGCGTATGGGTAAAATGATTGCCCACCATATGGTAGAAAGTGTACAAAAGGCGGCTCATGTACAGTCTTTTATCGAAGTTGACGTGACCAATATCTGGAACTGGAGAAATAAACATAAAGAAGAATTTCTGAAAAGGGAAGGTGAGAAGCTCACGTTTACACCAATTTTTATGGAAGCTGTGGCTAAAGCTATTCGTGATTTTCCACTGATAAATATTTCTTTAGACGGCGATAAAGTAATTAAGAAGAAAAACATCAACCTCGGGATGGCCGCTGCACTTCCTGATGGCAATCTTATTGTTCCGGTAATAAAAACTGCCGACAGGCTTAATCTGGTTGGAATGGCCAAAGCGGTTAATGATCTCGCATCCCGGGCAAAAATGAATAAATTAAAACCGGATGAAATCCAGGGAGGAACTTATACAGTTACCAATGTTGGTACTTTTGGTAGCATTATGGGTACTCCCATTATAAATCAGCCGCAGGTTGGAATCCTGGCTTTGGGAGCAATTAGAAAAGTTCCTGCGGTAATAGAAACACCAGATGGGGATTTTATAGGGATACGTCATAAGATGTTCCTATCTCACAGTTATGACCATCGCGTGGTAAATGGCGCTCTGGGAGGGCAGTTCGTCCAACGGGTTGCACAGTACCTGGAAGATTTCGATAAGGAAAGGGAAATATAGAAAAACACCATAATTTTAAAAAGCCGCAGTTATTTTTCTGCGGCTTTTTCGTTTTATAATTGGCAAGTCTTTACTTTAGTGGCTTACAAGGACATTGGCATATAATAATTTCGTGAAATGCTGCCCACCACAACAATTCACTCCAGTAGAACAACGCAAAAGAGCACTTGTAAACTACTAAGTGTTTTGTTTAAAGTAAAATTTTCTGGAAAAGAGACTGCGTTCCGTAAACAAGTTTCAAATCTCTACAGGTTTTAAGGAAATAATAAAATTTTCTGTTTGGTGTTAAACTTATGTTTTATAGCTATTTAGGATAAAGGTTATTGTGTATCTTAAATAAGGAAATGAAAAAATAGCTCTAAAGATCTTAGAGTAGATTAACTTAAAAATTGTAGAATATGAAAACTATTTCTTTCAAAACTATTTTAGTGGCACTTGTAACCGTTCTTGGTGCATCATTCTATGGATGTGGAGGTGCTTCGGGTACAGGAGGCATGTCTGACGGTAATTATGAACAGGGTAGGACTACCAATACTCTGGGAGAACTTCCTTATCCAGCCGCAGATATGGATTATGATAATATGTTTGGTGGCGTGGACACTGATGATTATGATCTAATGACCCTTGTGGGAATGGACCAAAACTTATCCACTTTTGCAGCACTGGCAAAATTGGCTAATGTAGATATGAAGCTGGATTACACCGGGCCGGTAACCATGTTTATTCCTACAAATGAGGCTTTTCAGAAAATGCCACTGGAGAAATTTAACATGCTCACCGATCCTTCAAATAGAGCACAATTGGGAAGATTTATACAACGTCATACTTTACCAAACAAAGTGAGTGCCGTTAATTTTAACAGCTCTCAGGCAATAGAAACGGCTTCAGAAGAAGAAATCACAGTTGATACAGAAGCAGGTGGTAGTTTAATCACTATAGGTGGTGCACAAGTCATTAAGTCAGATATTGAAGCTTCCAATGGAATTATTCACGTTGTTAATTCAGTAGTAGAACCTACCAGAGACGTGTTTAGTGAATAAAAAATAACCTTACAGGTAATTAGATACGGAGCCATGAATTTTTCATGGCTCTTTTTATATCATGCCCTTTATCAAATTGGGTTTTGAATAAACTTCCAGAAAATCATTTTATAGTATCTTTGAAAAAAATATTTTCATGGAATTAAATCTGACCAAGCCTATTTGTTTTTTTGATCTTGAAACAACAGGAACTAACCTGGTTAAGGACAGAATTGTAGAAATTGCTATTCTTAAAATTTTTCCTAACGGAAACAAAGAAAGTAAAACCTGGCTGGTAAATCCTGAGATGGAAATTCCCGAGGAAGTAATCGCTATCCACGGAATTTCTAATGAAAAAGTGGCGAACGAACCTACTTTTAAAGAGCTGGCAAACCAAGTTTACGATATGATTAAAGGCTGCGACCTGGGAGGATACAATTCCAATAGGTTTGATATTCCGCTTTTAGCTGAAGAGTTATTGCGCGTAGGTGTTGATTTTGAAATGAAAAATATGCTGGCGGTAGATGTACAGACGATTTTCCATAAAAAAGAACAACGTACCCTTTCTGCAGCTTACCAGTTTTACTGCGGAAAAGATCTGGAAGATGCTCACAGCGCTCAGGCAGATACCAATGCTACCTATGAGGTTCTAAAATCCCAGCTCGATAAGTATGACGATTTGACCAATGATATTAAGTGGTTGGCGGGCTTTAGCGCAAGAAGACGATTTGCCGATTTTGCCGGATTTATTACCTACGATAAGAAAGGCCAGGAAATTTTTGCTTTTGGAAAGTACAAGGGAAAAGGAGTAGAAAAAGTGCTGGAAGAAGAACCGGGATATTTTGGATGGATTCAAAATGCCGACTTTCCACTGTACACTAAGAAAGTCCTTACCGCAATTAAGTTAAGAAAGCTGAATAACAAGCTCTAAGCTCTTCAATTTAGAAAAATAGTTCTTTTTGAAACTAAAGAAAATACAATAATTGTCATTATATGAAGATCATCTGTATTGGAAGAAATTATACCGATCATATCTCAGAATTGAAAAATGAAAAGCCGGAAGACCCTGTAATTTTTCAGAAGCCGGATACTGCTATTTTACTTAAAAAGCAGCCCTTTTTTATTCCGGATTTCTCTGATGATGTTCATTACGAAGTTGAGGTTTTGGTAAAAATCAAAAAAGTGGGTAAACATATTCAGGAGAAATTTGCGCATAAATATTATGATGAAATTGGCCTCGGGATAGACTTTACCGCAAGGGATCTACAGCAGAAACTAAAAAACAAAGGATTGCCTTGGGAAAAAGCAAAAGCCTTTGATGGAGCAGCCGTGATAGGTGAGAAATGGTTGCCAAAAAAAGAGATAAAAGATATAAATAATCTTAACTTTAGTCTTTTAAAAAACGAGAAAACTGTTCAAAATGGCAATACTTCTCTAATGTTATGGAAAATTGATGAGTTAATTGCCTACGTTTCCACATTTTTTACACTTAAAATCGGGGATGTTCTTTTTACAGGTACCCCTGCAGGCGTGGGTAAAGTGGAGACCAATGATAGACTAGTAGGTTTTATCGAACAAGAACAGATATTTTCAATCCAAATCAAATAACCTATGAGTAGCTATAACCTGGAAGAAGTTAAAGAAATGGCCGGTGGGGACGAAGATTTTATGAAAGTCGTGGTGCAAACTTTTCTGGAAGAAATTCCACCAGATGTAGAAGCAATGAAGGAAGCCATTGCTAATGGTAATGCAGGTCTTGCTTATCAATTCGCCCATAAAATGAAACCTAACCTTCAGCTTTTTGGCCTTAATTTGATGAACCAGATTCGCGTAATCGAAGCCTGGTCCAAGGAAGGGAAAATGAAAGATGAAGTTCCTGAAGCGGCGACAATAATTTCTGAAAAAGTAAATGTTGCAAGTAGCGCCTTAAAACGAGATTTTGACCTCTAATGACTGCTGAAATAATAACTATTGGTGACGAGATCCTTATCGGGCAAATCGTCGATACCAACTCTGCACATATCGCACAGGAACTAAATAAGATAGGAATAGCTGTTCATCAGATAATTTCTATTCAGGATGAAAAAGAACATATCCTTCAAACCTTCAGGGATTCAGCGGCAAGGGCAGAGGTGGTAATTATCACCGGAGGGCTTGGTCCAACCAAAGACGATCTTACAAAGTATTGCCTTTCTGAATATTTTAATGATGTCCTTGAGCTTAATGAAGATGTTCTGAAGAATGTCGAGAAAATTTTTGAAAAAATTGAAAACGCCCAGGTTTCCGATTTAAATCGTGAACAGGCCATGGTCCCTTCAAAAGCTTCCGTTTTACATAACAAATTCGGCACTGCACCAGGTTTGTGGCTAAAGAAGGACAAGACAGTATTTATAGCTGTTCCGGGAGTTCCCTTTGAAATGAAGACCCTAATGGAACGGGAAATCATTCCCAGGTTAAAAGAAGAGTTCAACCGGCCGTATATTTACCATAAAACTATCCGTACTTATGGACTGGGAGAAAGTGCGCTGGCAGAGCGCATTGAAGAGTGGGAAAATAACCTGCCGAAAGCTATAAAACTTGCGTATCTGCCCGGTCTGGGAACTGTGCGGTTGCGACTTTCCGGCAAGGGTGAGAATGAAGAGGAACTTAAACTTTCTATAGAAAGGGAGTTTGAGAAACTCTATCCTTTACTGGAAGATATAATTGCCGATTCGGTTTCTGAAGATGATAATATTGAGGAGACGATTAGCAAACTCCTTTCTTCCAGAAATCAGTTCCTTTCGGCTGCAGAGAGTTGTACCGGCGGGGCTTTGGCAGCGCAGTTTACCCTTAATCCCGGAGCTTCTACCTGCTTTAAAGGCAGTATCGTTTCTTATGCTACCCAGGCAAAAAAAGAAATTCTGAATGTGCCTTCAGAAGAAATTGAAAAATATAGTGTGGTAAGCGCTGAAGTTGCAGAGAAAATGGCAATGAATGCAAAAGAAATATTTAAATCTGATTATGCCATAGGAACAACAGGAAATGCCGGTCCCACAAAAGGTGAAAGTGATGCCGATGTGGGTACTGTTTTTATAGGTCTCGCCACCCCAACTGGTGTATATTCGAAAAAATTTGTTTTTGGAAACAACAGGGAGCAGGTGGTTCAGAAAACCGTAAATAAATCTTTTGAGTTGATTTTAAGGGAATTAACGAAAATTTAAGCAGGAATTGCAATTAAAAAGAAGTTTTTCAGTAGCAATTTTTCTAATATAATTCCTTTAAATAATTTTTATTTTAGGTTGTCAGTTACATAAAAAAATCGTTAATTTGCAGCCTGTTTTGAAATAACGAGTTTAAAGAATAGAGCAATGTCAAGAGTTTGTGAACTTACAGGTAAAAAGGCGATGGTCGGGAACAATGTTTCTCATGCAATGAATAAGACCAAGCGTAAATTTAATGCCAATTTGGTTAAAAAACGTTTTTTTATTCCTGAAGAGGATAGATGGGTTACTTTGAAAGTTTCAACATCTGCGCTTAAAAATATCAATAAAAAAGGCATCTCTGCTGTAATTAAAGAGGCAAGAGAAAAAGGATTCATGAAGAAATAAGTCCTAAGCAAAAAAACAGAACGAAATGGCAAAGAAAGGTAATAGAGTACAGGTTATATTAGAGTGCACAGAGCACAAGGGAACAGGAAAACCTGGAACCTCAAGATATATCACAACCAAAAATAAAAAGAACAGCCCTGATAGATTAGAGTTGAAGAAATTCAATCCTATCTTGAAGAAAATGACTGTTCATAAAGAAATTAAATAATTGAGTCATGGCAAAGAAATCAGTAGGATCAATCCAAACAGGGACAAAAAGGTTAACCAAAGCAATTAAAATGGTTAAATCTCCAAAGACAGGTGCCTATACATTTGTTGAATCGATAATGGCTCCTGAGGACGTAAACGATTTTTTGAATAAAAAATAATCGGAAACTTTCCCATTGTATAGAATAAAAGCCGTCCCGATATCATCTGGACGGCTTTTTCTTTTTGTTTATATTTACACTTCATGTTCTGGAAATTTCTTCCGGAATTTCGTGATTCTAAACCTATCAAGAAATGAGTTTATTTAAGAAGATTTTTTCCAAGGAAAAGAAAGAAACGCTGGATAAAGGACTTGAAAAGTCCAAAAGTAATTTCTTCTCAAAAATGAGTAAGGCCGTTGCCGGTAAAGCAAAGGTAGATGAAGAGGTGCTGGATGATCTGGAAGATGTTTTGGTGAGCAGCGATGTTGGTGTGGCAACGACCATTAAAATTATAAAAAGAATAGAAGAGCGCGTGGCCCGCGACAGGTATTTAGGGACAGATGAACTTAACCAGATCCTGCGCGAAGAAATAGCCGGTCTTCTTTCTGAAACCAATAGCGGTGAAGCTTCAGAAATTCATGTGCCTGAAAATACAAAGCCTTACGTAATTATGGTGGTGGGAGTTAACGGAGTAGGAAAAACGACAACTATCGGGAAACTGGCGCATCAGTTCAAGGGTGCCGGGAAAAAAGTTGTCCTTGGTGCGGCCGATACTTTTAGGGCTGCAGCTATAGACCAACTCCAGATTTGGGCAGACAGGACCGGCGTTCCTATTGTAAAACAAAGTATGGGCAGCGATCCGGCTTCGGTAGCGTTCGATTCGGTTCAGGAAGGCGTTAAACAGAATGCAGATGTTGTTCTAATCGATACCGCCGGGAGATTGCACAATAAAGTAAACCTTATGAAGGAGCTTTCTAAGGTAAAACGTGTGATGCAAAAGGTAATTCCAGATGCTCCGCACGAAGTTTTGCTGGTTCTGGATGGTTCTACAGGGCAAAATGCTTTTGAACAGGCTAAGCAATTTACGGCGGCTACAGAGGTTACTTCACTTGCAGTTACCAAACTTGATGGAACTGCAAAAGGCGGAGTGGTGATTGGAATCAGCGATCAGTTTCAGATTCCGGTTAAATATATTGGAGTAGGAGAGGGAGTAGAAGATTTGCAGGTTTTCAACAAGTACGAATTTGTAGATTCTTTCTTTAAATAGATAACAGTAGGTTGATAATTGCCATTTTTGAGGTACCGCTAAATTTGCATTTAGACAGAAATTAATGAAAAAGATCATTTTAGTTTTTTTAGCTTTTCTTGCAGTTTCCTGTGCAGATAATAAGAAAAATGAAGCTGAACAGCCTGTTCAGGATACTGTTAATGCTTCTGAAGAGCCGGAATACAGAGTTTTAGACTCAAAATTTATCAATAAGGATTCTCTTATGGCTCCTTTTGCTGAAGAATTGGCAAATTTCTCTGAAGAGCGTTATTCAGAAATAAAACCACTGATTTTTGATCAGAATATTCCTGAAATTCAGGACGCAATACTGTCCGGAGCGCTTACTTATGAAGAATTAGCACTGTTTTACCTAAAACGGATTCAGAAATTTGACAGAAATAATAACCGGTCCTTAAATTCGGTTATTTTCCTGAACCCAAATCTTCTGAAAGAAGCCAGAGCAAAGGATCAGGCTAGTAATGAAGGTCAAAAACATGCAATTTTCGGTATTCCGGTGCTTCTAAAAGACAATATTAATACTGAAGATATGCCTACGACAGCTGGTGCGGTAGCGCTTCAGAATAATTTAACCGGCGATGCGTTTATCGTCGAAAAACTGAAGGAAAACGGTGCATTGATCCTGGGAAAAGCTAATCTTAGTGAATGGGCGTATTTTTTCTGCGGAGAATGTCCCAGTGGCTATTCGGCAGTTGGTGGGCAAACCCTAAATCCTTACGGAAGAAAAATTCTGGACACCGGGGGCTCAAGTTCGGGAAGCGCAGTGGCTGTAGCGGCAAATCTTGCTCCTGTGGCAGTAGGTTCTGAAACTTCAGGATCTATTTTGTCACCTTCCAGTCAAAATTCTGTGGTAGGTTTAAAGCCCACAATCGGTGTTTTAAGCCGCAGCGGAATTATTCCAATTTCGAGCACACTCGATACTCCGGGACCTATCACAAAATCTGTGGTGGATAATGCCATTCTACTTTCAGCAATGACAGGGCAGGATCCTGAAGATCCAACGACTCAAAACACCGCTGTAATTTCAAATTATGATACTCCGCTGGAAAATTCGTCTTTGGAAGGGAAAAGATTTGGTGCTATTGAAGGCTTGATGGAAGATTCGCTTTATGTGCGTGCTGTAAACGATCTCAAGAATGCAGGGGCAGAAGTAATAATCTATAAAGCTGAAGAAATTGAACTGCCAAACTTTCTGCGACTGCTTAATTTAGATATGAAGAAAGACCTTCCGGCTTACTTTCAGAATTACGGAGGGGAATTAGAGGTTGCCAATGTAGAGGATGTCTATCACTATAATACTCAGGATTCACTCGCAAGAGCGCCATATGGTCAATCTTTGTTTGAAGGAATTATGAAGGATTCTGCCACCGAGCAGGAATTTACGGCCGTTAAAGACACCCTCAGGCTTAACGGAAGGGCATTTTTTGATGTTCCTATGGAAGAACACAATCTGGATGCGGTAATCTCGATAAATAATTACCATGCCGGCTATGCCGCGGTTGCGCAATATCCAGGTATCACCGTTCCCATGGGCTATGGAGAAGATGGCGCTCCACGCGGACTCACAATATTTGCAAAACCTTTTGAAGAACAGCAGCTTCTTGAATGGGCTAAAGAATTTGAAACAGTTTCCCAACGCCGGATCTCTCCGGAAAACTACACTGATTAATGTCCAGACGAAACCTCGTTTTAATTTCTAAAATTATTTTCTTCTATAGCGTCTTCTACATTATTATGAAGATAATTGCCATTTTTGGAGGTGCATGGATTTTGCCAAATCTCGTGCTTACTATTCCCTATGCCATTTTTGTAGCCATTGGTGCTTATATGGTGAAAACTGAAAAATATAGCTGGGCGTATGTAATTGCTGGTGTGATAGTTATATCTATTGTACGATATTATGAAAGCGAATGGCTGTTGGAACTTCAGCAATATTTCAGTTAGCATCAATTCTTCTAAAGAATCTTTATTTCTAATTTTAGGTTGTATCTTTGCACGCGCTTTTAAAAGGTTAGTAATCACAGAATTCGTGATAATTAAGAAAAGCAGATAAATAGAAAATTTGAGTATGAGGACGAAGTCGATCAAGAAGAACAGGATTAATGTAGTGACACTTGGCTGTAGTAAGAATGTTTACGACAGTGAAGTTTTGATGGGGCAACTGCGTGCCAATAAAAAGGACGTAGTGCACGAGGAAGAGGGAAATATTGTAGTGATTAATACCTGTGGTTTTATAGATAATGCCAAAGAGCAGTCGGTGAACACCATTCTTGAATTTGTAGAAAAGAAGGAGCAGGGAGAGGTAGATAAGGTCTTTGTAACCGGATGTTTGAGTGAGCGTTATAAACCCGACCTTCAAAATGAAATTCCCAATGTAGATCAGTATTTCGGAACAACAGAATTACCGGGATTATTAAAAGCACTGGAAGCCGATTACAAACATGAGCTTATTGGTGAACGATTGACTACAACTCCAAAAAATTACGCTTACCTAAAGATTGCTGAAGGTTGCGACCGGCCATGTTCTTTTTGTGCAATTCCGTTAATGCGGGGTGGCCACAAGTCTACTCCTATAGAAAATCTTGTTACCGAAGCTAAAAATCTTGCAGCGCAGGGAGTAAAAGAGCTTATTCTTATCGCGCAGGACCTTACTTATTACGGACTCGATCTTTATAAAAAACGAAATTTAGCTGAACTTCTTGAAAACCTTGTTAAGGTTGAGGGAATTGAATGGATCCGTCTTCATTATGCGTTTCCTACCGGTTTCCCGATGGATGTTCTGGATGTTATGAAGCGGGAGCCTAAAATTTGCAATTATCTCGATATTCCTTTGCAGCATATTTCTGATGATTTGCTGAAGTCGATGCGACGCGGAACAACTCATGAGAAAACCACAAATCTTCTGAAGGAATTCAGAAGCAGAGTTCCGGAAATGGCAATAAGAACAACGCTTATTGTAGGTTATCCAGGTGAAACTGAAGAACATTTTCAGGAGTTAAAAGAATGGGTAAAGGAGATGCGATTTGAACGTCTGGGCTGTTTCACCTATTCTCATGAAGAAAATACGCACGCCTATAATCTTGAAGACGATGTGCCGCAGGAAGTAAAGCAGCAGCGCGCCAATGAAATCATGGAAATTCAGTCACAAATTTCCTGGGAACTGAATCAGCAAAAAATAGGTAAAACCTTCAAAGTAGTTATCGATCGTAAAGAAGGAAATTACTATGTAGGTCGTACAGAATCTGATTCTCCAGATGTTGATAACGAGGTTCTGATCGATGCTACTTCAGTTTACCTTAAAACAGCAGAATACTACGAAGTTAAAATTACTGAAGCTGCCGACTTCGATTTATACGGAGAAGCGGTAAACGTAAAAGCTGAAAAACCTTCCAGAAAGGAACTTAAGGTAAGAACGGTATAAGTTTCTCTCCTGCAAGGTCTTTTTTGGTCCTTGTAGGTTTAAATGGAAATGCAAAAAAACCTACAAGGTTTTTAAAACCTTGCAGGTCTGAAATCTAAGGACTTTCCACTCTCCACTTAAATTTTAAGCCACCGTAATTTTATCGTTCAGATAAACACTCTGTACACTTTCCAGAATGTCCACACCTTCTTTTAAAGGACGCTGAAAGGCTTTTCTTCCCATAATGAGTCCGCTGCCACCTGCACGTTTGTTGATAATTGCAGTTCTCACGGCCTCTTTATAATCTGATTCCCCTTTAGAACCACCTCCGGAATTTATCAAGCCGATTTTCCCCATATAACAATTGGCGACCTGAAGCCGGCAAAGATCAATTGGATGATCTGTGGTAAGGCTTTCGTACATTTCTTCGTCATGTTTGGCAAAGTCGATTTCACGAAAACCATAGTTATTGGTAGGCAGTTTCTGTTTAATGATATCAGCTTTTATGGTGACACCAATATGATTGGCCTGCCCTGTAAGATCGGCTGCACTGTGGTAGTCGTCGCTATCGGTTTTAAATTCGCTGTTACGGGTATAGCACCAAAGGATAGTTGCCATTCCTAATTGGTGAGCTTCTTCAAAAGCTTCAGCAATTTCCTGTATTTGTCGGTTACTCTGTTCTGATCCAAAGTAAATAGTGGCTCCAATGGCCGTTGCTCCCAGATTCCAGGCTTCCTTTACTGTTCCATAGGAAATCTGGTCGTACTTATTTGGGTAAGTAAGCAGCTCGTTATGATTGATCTTCACTACAAACGGAATTTTATGAGCGTACTTCCTGGAGTGAAGGGCAAGTGCACCAAAAGTGGATGCCACACCATTACAACCGGCTTCTACAGCCAGCTTCACGATGTTTTCGGGATCAAAATAATCCTGATTTTTATAAAACGAAAACGCCGCGGAATGCTCGATTCCCTGATCGATAGGCAATATGTTGATATAACCCGTTCCGCCCAAATTGCCGTGGTTGTAGAGCTGAGCGAGATTTTTCAATACCTGCGGACTCCTGTCGCTTTCCCTGAAATTATCCACGCTTTCCGGTCCCGGAACTTGCAGGCGCTCCTTCGGAATTTTTTTGCTGACGTGGTCGAGATAATAAGAAGCATCGTCTCCTAAAATTTCTGTTATTTCATTTAATTCTTTCATAGCTGTTCTGGTTTATTGTCGTGAATTCTTTTAGTTATTTTTTATATTCCAAATGGATAAGTCTCGGGTGTGAGGTCACCCTGTGGTTTTATTTTTAGTGGGTGCAAAGCTTCTGTTTGGTCAATAAACAGGAAGGCATCGTAACGATCAGACATACGGGAGGGGACATAATTGCCTCTTTCCCAGTCGGGATGGTAAACGACACCTATTGCGCGATGGCCTATTTTTTCTGAAAAAGCTTCTTTTAGTTCGGGATGTTCATCAAAAATTATAAGTTTATCGGCAGGATCAGACTTATGTAATTGTCGTTCCAGACTTCCTTCAATTCCTTTTGGCACTTTCATTTTCTGCATGGGAGCACCCCAGCTACTGCCGGCCATCACCGAACCTGAATAAGATCCAAAACCTACCAGCACCACGCCTTCATCGTTATGCTGTTCCCGCACAAGTTGCCCAACGTTTAGTAGTCCGCTGGCAGCCATTCCTGTAGCACGCGCATCCCCAACATGGGTGTTATGTTCCCAAACGATCACCTTTGCATCAGGATCGTGGTAATCCATCAAAGTATTCAATGTTTCCACCATATGCCGGTCGCGCACATTCCAGGAGTCATCCCCAAAACCAGCCATAGACTCATAATATTTTTCAGCATTAGCCATAACAAGCGCATTTATTTCCGCATTTAGATCGGCTTCCTCTTCGGTGTTATAGCTATGGGCGTTATGCCGCACTTCTTTCAAAAGCTTTACGACTTCTGCTTTACAGCCTTCTTTTGCCGACTTAAACACAGATGCGTAAGAATCTCTTTCTTTATACGGTTCAAAACACCGAAAAGCGTTTCTCGCAACCTTAGCGGTCTCAGGATCTTCTTTCTCCAGATAATCAACAAGGATCTCCATAGAATCCCAAAGACTGTAAACATCCAGGCCATAAAATCCAATTTTCTTTTCGTCAATAATTTTGCTGTTATGGTCTTTGAGCCAGGTTGCAAAAGCGGCAATTTCCCAGTTCGCCCACATCCAGGTGGGCCAGCGGTTAAACTCCTTCAATACATCCTGGATATTTTCTCCGGAATTAGGATAATTTTTTATCCATTTATTGATTTTATAACAGTCGGGCCAGTCACCTTCAACGGCAATAAAGGAAAACCCTTTTTCTTCTATAAGTCGTTTCGAAATCTGCGCCCGCCAAGCGTAATATTCATGGGTGCCATGGCTGGCTTCACCTAAAAGTACATATTTAGAGTTCCCGATCCTGTCCAGAAGAGGATCCAGGTCTTCGGAATTTTGGAGGTTATGGTAATACTTTTTTAAATCGGAATTATCGGTCTTCACAGAAATCATCGCACTTCATTTTTAGGTTGTTTCCTGAAGTTAAGTAAATTAAAAAGGACTATTGAAATGAGGAGTTATAAAAAAATGATAAAAAGTCTAAGGGTACTGGTAAAAAATGCCTTGGGTAAAGGGTGTCCAAAGACAGGCTTTCATTTTGGAATTTTTAAGTCCGCTATTTATCCAGGTGTTACAGGTCTTAAGTGGATTTAAAGAACCTTTGGCATAGTAAAATGCATCACGGGAGTTGTAATGAAGATTTGGTACGGGCCGAATATTTCCGTTTTCATCCAGCTCAAAACTATTGTGGAAATATTCGACAAGTTCAGCATATTGTTCTTTGGTAATAGACAATGCAACTGTATTTTCATTTTGAAGTATTACCCTATGTAATTCCACGTGTAATGCTGCCGGTGTATCCAGAAAAAGGGAATTAAAGGCGGTCTTTAAAGTAAGATCTTCCCACTGTGGGGTAGTCCTGTAAAATTCCAGATCGCCCCAACCAAAGCCAATGTACTGGTAATCTTTGGGAGAAGTGCCAAAATGTTCTTCTTTTATAATTTTGTTCCAATCCCAAAGATCAGATCGAATAGGAACTGCCAAATCTGTATGTGCGCCGTTGGAAATAAGAAACACAGGAATTTCCTTTTCCTTATTTGTTTCCTTATTATTAACCGGAATAATACTTCCTATTAGTGCCAGTATCAGGTAAATGAAGAATGGGAGTAAAAAGATAAAAATGCCATTCCGCAGGTAACGTAGAAATTTCTTCATAGGAAAGAAATATTTTTAGGGTAGAAATCTGATCTTTTCAGAACAATTAAAAGCTGTTGCTGGTTATCATTATGATTTTTTCCGGCGTTTCCTGTAATCTATAAAGATGTAAATTCCGTAAGCGACAATTCCGACGCCACCAATCCAGTACATTCCATTTTCCAAAGTTGAAATATCTTCAGAAAAATATCCAATGGCTATAGATAGGGGAAGCATTCCGCAGAAAGTAGCCAACATAAATTTCTTGAATTTCATTCTAAGCATTCCTGCAATAAAGCTGATGGAATCGTTGGAGAGTAACGGAGAAATTCTGAAAAGGATGACAGATCCAAAAGCGTAATTATTAATCCAGAAACCCATTTTTTCCAGTTTGTCTTCTCCAACTACTCCTTCTAAAAGTACCTGTAATTTAATGCCGATAAAATATCCTATGGCAGAGGCGAGCATAACCCCGGTAAGCGAGATAAGGACTCCCAGCCAAAAACCGTATGCCATTACTGCAACAATTACAGGCAACCAGGAAGGAAAAACAATCAGGAACATTTGTAAAATAATGAATACAATAATGGCTAGAGGACCCCAGACCCCAAATTCTTTAAAATATGACCGCGTTTCTTTAGTATTTCCGCTTAAAATAACATCTACAGTCTCATCTATAAAATCCTTAAAAGCCGGAAATACGAAATATGTAGCCACGAGACAGGCGAGAATAAATCCGGAAAGGGCAAAAGAGGAATATTTTGAGAATTTCTTCAATCTGTAATCTGAACATTCTAAGTTGTCTTCATAAAAATAATAAAACTTCTTATGTAGAGAACTTATACAGCAAATTCTTAACAGTTAGGGTTAAATATTTCTTATAGAAAATTGAGAAAAAGTGTGCCGCAAAAAATGCCAATTATCGACCAGCTTTGAATTGAGATACAAAATTAATAAATGTCAATATTTGCCATTTATGAGGTATGGCTTTTAGAAGCAGCCGGTTCTTATATTTTCCTGTCCTTCCGTGTTATCAAGAAATAACAATAAATAATAAAAATTTATAATAGAAAATAATTTATTTAGCAGATGGATTTAGCAAAACCGGCTCTCCATAGTCAAGAGTTTCAAGTTTGTCAAGTTGTGTTTCAGCATCGCCAACGATCAGGTAGTACATCTTATCGGGATCAATATATTTTTTAGCTAAGTTCTGGATTCCTTCAACAGTCATTTCTTCCACCAGTTTTTCCCGTTGTTTTACGTAATTCTTATCCAGATTGTAATTGTTGATATCACTGAGCATATCCAGCTTCGAATTTAAAGTTTCGAACTTTCTTGCATTACTTTTTATCATATAACCTTTAGTAACTTCCAGATCATTCCTGTCGAAATTTTCCGGATACTTTTTTAGGATTTCTTTTATCAGTAAAGCAGCTTCGCTAGTAATATTGGAGCGCACTCCTGTGGAAATCATGAATGGGCCGGTATTTTCATCACCGTAAAACCCGGAACGAATTCCATAGGTATAACCTTTTCCTTCCCTTAGTTCCTGTGTAAGCTGAGAAGCAAAACTTCCGCCACCAAGACGGTAATTCATTACTTCTGCAGGATAATAATCTTCATCTGTTGCAGCTAATGCCGGAGTCCCGAACCTGAAAACCGACTGTTTTGCACCCGGGACGTCATAAAAATATACCTGGGCTTCTTCCGGTTCTTGAGGTTCCGGTATTTCCGGAAAACGGAAATTTTTAACCGGCCAGTTAGCTCCAATTCCTTTTAGCGGATCCACAGCCTCTTCTTTATCCAGCGCACCCACAACCATAAAGTCAGAACTTAAAGGGGAGAGGTAGGTATTATAGTAATTTTTCAGGTCTTCCATAGTAATACTTTCTACGGAAGCTTTTGTGCCGAGAATGTTATGGGAAAGGATATTTTCCGGACCGTAGACCAATTTTTTAAATTCATTACTCGCAATGCTGTTTGGGTCAGCTTCCATTTGCTGAATCCTGCTTAGCACTTCCTGTTTTGCGAGCTGAAACTCTTCTTCATCCCAACGCGGCTCCAGGAGGATCTCTTTTACAAGTTCCATTGTTTCCGCATAATTTTTGGCCAGAGTACTTCCGCTTAAGCTAATTCTTTCGTCACTCGTGTGTACGTCAATATCAGATCCCAGAAGCTCTATGGCTTCTTCCAGCTCCTGCGGAGTTCTTTCCTTTGTTCCTTTTGTCATTACTTCTGCTAAAAGGTTAGAAACTCCCACTTTATCAGGATCTTCCAACATCAGGCCACCTTTCATTTGCAAAGCGAATTTCACAAGAGGAACTTCTGTATTTTTAATTCCGGAAACGCTTATTCCGGAAGGTAAATTAGCTTCCCATACTTCCGGTTCAATCAGCTCTGGTTTTGAGCTGTAGGGAGGTTCAGTACTTCTGTCGAAAGTTGTCGGTGTCTTTTCGTAGGCAACTTCTTCGTTTAGATCTATGTCGCCTTCAGCTCCTTCCACGATTTGCTCTTCCACAACTTCAGCTTCTTCAGAGCCTTCTAAAGCAAGTTGGGCCTGTCCCTTCGGAATAAAACTAGTCGCGACATAAGGTTTGTTCTTCATGTATTTCTCATAAACCCGCATCACATCTTCCGCAGTTACCGAAAGTATTTTTTCGACTTCCTTGTTGATGTAATTGGGGTCGTTGGCGAAGATTTCATACTGAGCGAGCTGAAAGCCTTTCCCTAAAACGCTGGAAATACCATTGTAGAAATTGCTTTCCTGCCCTGCTTTTATTCTCTTTAAATCCTTCTGCGGAATACCTTCTTCTTCAAATTTTCTGAAGGTTTCTTCAATGGCTG
This sequence comes from Autumnicola lenta, assembly GCF_031846515.1. Taxonomy (NCBI): domain Bacteria; kingdom Pseudomonadati; phylum Bacteroidota; class Flavobacteriia; order Flavobacteriales; family Flavobacteriaceae; genus Autumnicola; species Autumnicola lenta. The sequence goes on along the minus strand of NZ_JAVRHO010000001.1, from coordinate 258,348 downwards.
CCTTTACAGCATCCAAATCTTTACCATCATAAGCTCTTACCTGAAGCATCAGCTGCCCGGCCAGTTCTGAGGTATAATTGAACATATTCACTCTTCCCGTTAGCTGTTTGTCGGCTACAAGATTCTGATAAAGAGGTGCATTCTTTCCGTCAGCAAGATAATTGGCCAGTAATTCCAGTGCATAGGAATCTTCGTGGTAAGAATAGACTGAAGGCCATGCTATGGTGAGCTCCGGCAGGTTGGCAAAGTTATCTTCATAATACAACTTCTTTGTTTCACTTAATTCCACAGGTTGTTTTTCCTGCCGCTGCATCTCATCACCGCGGGGGATTTCATCAAAATATTTATGAACCCACTCTTTTGCCTGTGCTTTATCAAAATCTCCGGCAATGGTAAGCGTTACATTATTAGGGACATACCACTTGTTGTAAAAATCCTTAACATCCTGAAGCGTGGCGTTTTGAAGGTCTTCCAGAGAACCAATTACCTGCCAGTTGTATGGGTGGATTTCGGGATATAGATTTTTGTCGATAACATACATGGTGTGGCCATAAGGAGCGTTGTCTACACGTTGCCTCTTTTCATTTTTCACAACCTCTTTTTCCTTCGCGAGTACGGGTTCGGTTACTGTATTTATAAAAAAGCCGAGTTTATCTGCTTCTGCCCAGATCATTTTTTCAAGGGCATCATTGGGTACGGTCTGGAAATAATTCGTCCTGTCCCTGCTGGTAGAACCGTTTGCCCCGCTTCCTCCAATACGCGCACTCATTTTATCGAGTCCGCCTTTTCCAAGATTTTCAGATTCGAGGAAGAGCAAATGTTCAAAGAGATGGGCAAATCCTGTGCGGCCTTCTTTTTCCCTTGCAGAACCTACATGAGCGGTTAAAGCCACTGCAACTACGGGATCAGATTCATCTACGTGCAAGATAACATTTAGTCCGTTTCTTAGGGTAAAAGTTTCAAAATCGACATTAAATCTGGTTGATACATTTTGCTGATCCTGAGCGGAAACATTTCCGAAGATCAAGGTTATAAAAAGAGTAAAGAATAAATTTCTAATGTTCATGTGGTTTTAATCTTTTGTTTTAGCAGATTTTATGCTGCCACGAGGTAGCTAACGTAAGCAATATATAATCCCAATAGTAAAATTCCTTCCCAGCGCTCCAGTTTTCTTCCTTTTCCGGTGAAAATAAAAATGAAAAGAAGCAGACCCGCTGCAATATTGACGAAAATATCAAAAAACGCACCATCTTTTAGATAGAGCGGGGCAACGGTGGTGGAAACACCAAGGATCAGGAAAATATTGAAAATATTAGATCCTACTACGTTTCCTATTGCAATATCCACGTTCTTCTTTCTTACAGCAATAATCGATGTGGCAAGTTCCGGCAGCGAAGTTCCAATAGAAACTACGGTAAGACCAATTACTCTTTCTGAAAGTCCTATAACTTCTGCAATGCCTACTGCACTGTCAACTATTAACCTGCCGCCAAGTATAAGGCCGGCCAGGCCAAGGATCATAAAGACAACAGCCTTTCCGGTAGTATAATCTTTGGTCTCCATTTCTTCCTCTTCTCCGCCTGCTTTTGTCATGGTTAGATTGTACACAAGAAAAATTGCAAAGAACAGAAGTAAAACAATCCCTTCAGACCTGGAAATAATATTATCTGGAGTGCCATCGAGTAAAACATCGGCTGCAATTACAAGGACACAGACAGCTGCAAGAAGACTCAAGGGTATTTCTAACCAGGTGGTGTTGTTTTTAACCGTCAATGGATAAATAATAGAAGCAATTCCCAGGATTCCCAGGATGTTGAAAATATTACTACCCAGGACGTTACCCAAAACCATTTCGGTACTACCGCTAACGGCAGCAAAAAGGTTTACCACCAGTTCCGGAGCAGAAGTCCCGAAGGCAACAATGGTTAACCCGATAACAATATTCGGAATACCCATTTTTACGGCTACACTGGAGGCTGCATCTACAAGCTTTGTTGCACCAAAAATAAGGGCTGCAAAGCCAAAAATCAGAAGGACGATGTCTATAAACATTATATGGATTTCTGGTGTAAATATATCATTCAGAAATGAATTCTAATTTTTTATTTTAAGCATGGTTTCAGCGGAAGAAGAATCATTTATGCTGACTAATTATTTACAAAAAAGAGTGAATTCACGAAGAAAAGTTTTCCGTTTTCCCAGAAGGATCTGAAAAGCGGATTATCCACCAAGTAAATTATGCTTCCGTTGCCCAGACTTTCTTCCCCGAACACGACCGAATTCTTCAGGTTTTGCTGAGCTTCACTTCCGGCAAATCCGGACACTATTTCGGGATCCTGGATGTAAGCCACATTATACCCGTCATTCAATAAACTGTAACTGTCACTATTTAATTTTAAGCTGAAGTAGCTGTCTCCATAACCAAAAGCCATAGGATGGGTATTGTCCAGCTTGGTTTTCACAATACTTCCGGTAATCAAGTTTTTAATACTTTCCCTTTCCCGCTGATTATACGGAACAAGATTTCCTGTTTTTGTAGAATCCTCCGGTTTTTCTGCTTCATTTTCTTTTAACTTAAAATCATCTCTTCCGCTAAAATATCCTGCCGCTTCACCAATAGCTATCAATTTCCCGCCGTTGCGAACCCAGCTTTTGATATTTTCTAAAACAGTTTCAGAAAAAACATCTTCATAATACCCTTCCGGCATTACTAAAACATCAAATTGGAATAGATTAATTCTTTCAAAATAATCTATATCAATCCGTGTGATAGGATAATTTAAATCCTGTTCAAAGAAATGCCAGATTTCGCCGTAATTCAGGGAAGAAATATCTTCTCCTTTTAGTACTGCGATTCGCTCTGGGTTTACCAGTTTCACGTCCGGTGATCCAAAGTCGGGGCCGCTGCCGGCAAAGCTGCTATTAGCGGTAAGAAGTTGTCGGTTATGTTTGTTCGCAATTTCAATAACTTTTTCATCAAAACTTTCAGTATTGCGGTTATCACTTTTAGTAATAATCAGGCTTCCGCGGTCAAACTGCTGACCCTGACTCTCAAAAGGAACTTCTGAAAATCTCACCCTGATATTCTCGTTTAAAAGTGCAGCCAGAAAACGTGCATCCTGCATACTGTTCCATTTGGAAATATACCCTGCTCCCGAAGGATTTGCAATGTTTTCAATGTTCTTTTCCGGAGTAGTACTGGCAGTAGAAATACTGCGCGGGCTTGCAATTGCTTCCAGTCCATAGGCATAAGGAATGCTCCAGGCAGTGATATCATAAGTAAGCGAATCGACCAGTTTGGTGGCCGGTTCAAAAAGCACTTTTACCATTTTGCCTTTTGGCTGGTCGCTGCTTACCACAAGCGTTTCTTCTGTTGCATTAGTAGTGCTGCTTTGGCCACTACTGTAATTATAACCTCTGATTTTCTGATTTTCCGCATTTTGATATTTTATCTCTTGCCTGTCCAGGAGCTGCTTAACGGCTGCAATTTTATCCGGATTTCCGCTAAGGGCATAGCTGTTATATTCAAATTCTTCTTGATTGCTGAAGAACTTATTGAATTCCGCATTTAGTTCCTGTGCGTTTTGGGAAGCCATTTCAATGGTAGAAAGTCCGGTGGTGAAGTGGTGGGCAATTCTGTCCTTTAAAGTCAGGATTTCACCCTCATCTGTTTCTATTCCCAGTCCGGCGCGGCCGTGGCCTGCCTGTTCAAAGGTCATCCCAATCGCGCCAAGGTATGTGGGATAAGTGTCGCCGTAACTCGGATAGAGAAGATCGAAACGCTCTTTGGTGAAAAAGAGCCAGCCTTCTTCATCAAAATATGCAGCATTGTTTTTGCCAATTTTTGTCTGGAATTCCCGCTGAAAAGGAGTGATCACCTCATGAAAAGGCTCGGCAGCAGGCGCGAAATAATAAGGATCATTTATTCCCTGCTCATGAAAATCTACATGAATATGCGGCATCCACTGGTTATAAATTTTTAGCCGCTGCCTGGTTTCCTTTTGCGTTGCCCATGCCCAATCGCGGTTAAGATCAAATAAATAGTGATTTGGCCGCCCACCGGGCCAGGGTTCATGATGTTCTGTAGCTGCCTGTGCCGTATTAAAAGGTGTGGCTTTTACCTGGTTGTACCAGTTTACATAACGGTCACGGCCATCTGGGTTTACAGAAGGATCGATGATAACTACAGTATTTTCCAGCAAATCTGTATTTTCAGTAATTAAAGAATAGAGGGTAACCATTGCAGCTTCTGTACTGGACGCTTCATTGCCGTGCACGTTGTAACTCAACCAGACAATGGCCTTTTGATTATCTGAAGTATTTTCTCGATTTAAAAGACCCGCGTTCTCCAAATGATTTTTTCTGATGCTTTCCAGGTTCTTTAGATTTTCTTCAGAAGAAATTATCGCATACGTCAATGCGCGACGCTCGTAGGTTTCGCCGTAAGTATGGTGCTGCACAAGCGACGAATTTTCAGCAAGATGTGCGAAATAATTTATTACATCGGCATGCCTGGAAAATTGCTCTCCGGGCTCATAGCCAAGAAAATCTTCGGGAGATTGCTGGCCGTTTAAAACCTGAAAATTTATGGAAAGAAAAGCGAATAGTGAAAATAGGTACTTCATTTAAAAGAAGATCTGGTTAAATTTTGGGTAAAGATACTGCAGGTGATGAAATTGACGGAATCTGTTCAGCATTAAAATTAGAATTCAGACATTAAAGTCCGTTTCTGTTGTTAATAATATCCTAAAAAGAGGAGAATTTACATTAGTGTTCAAAACACCTTATCTTTACAAAAAATTGATTCCAGCGCATGCCATCAGAATGTATTTCCTACGCCGAAACTAATTATTTTACCAATTTAATTTTGGATTATCTGTCTCAGAAACCAGAGGTGCAGAAATTTTATAACCGGTACCCCAAAATTGGCAATTTTCGGGACCAGATTGAGGAGAAGAAAGCTTCTTTTTCTTCAGAAAAGCGGCAGGTTTTGGTGAAGGTGCTGGAAAAGCAGTACGATAATGTGGAAATTTCGGGTGCCACCGCGGAGAATATAAAATCCCTGAGAGACGAGAATACTTTTACGGTTACTACGGGTCACCAGCTGAATCTATTTTCAGGTCCGCTGTACTTTCTCTATAAAATTGTTTCTACCATAAATCTTACAACAATCCTGAAGGAAAAGCATCCGGAATATAATTTCGTTCCTGTGTACTGGATGGCGACAGAGGATCACGACTTCGAGGAGATCAATTTCTTTAATTTGAAAGGTAAAAAGTTCAAATGGAATAATGCCGATAAGAAAGCCGGAAAAACTGCTGTTGGTTTTTTAAATACCGAAGGGCTTCAGGAAGTATTCAATCTTTTTTCCGCAGAAATAGGAGTTGGGAAAGATGCATTATTTCTGAAGAATTTATTTGAGAAAGCCTATTTACAGCATGATAATTTAACTGAAGCTACCCGTAATTTAGCAAATGAACTTTTTAAAGACTACGGACTCGTAATCCTGGATGCCCAGGAGAAAGAATTGAAGAAACAATTTATTCCTTACGCAAAAAATGAACTTTTGGAGCAGGTTTCTCATAAATCCACTTCAAAAAGCCTGGGAGAGCTTAGTAATTTGGGATATAATGTTCAGGTTAGTCCGCGGGAAATCAATCTGTTTTATTTAACTGAAGATTTTCGGGAAAGAATTTTAGAACGGGAAGGAAATTATTTTGTTCATGACAGGGAGGATATTAAATGGAGCCGCGAAGAAATTTTGAGAGAACTGGATGAAAATCCGGAGCGCTTTAGTCCCAATGTGGTGATGCGCCCTTTGTATGAAGAAGTGATTTTGCCAAACCTCTGTTATATTGGCGGTGGCGGGGAACTTTCGTACTGGCTGGAGTTAAAAGAATATTTTAAGGCCGAAAATGTGCCTTTTCCGATGTTGCTTTTGAGAAATTCAGCTTTAATACAAACTGAAAAGCAACGGAAAAAACGTGAGAAACTGGATATTTCAAATAAGGAACTTTTCCTGAAACAGCACGAGCTTATCAATAGAAAGGTGCGAAAAATATCAAATATCGACATAGATTTCTCACCGCAAAAAGAGCAGCTTGTGCAGCAGTTTCAGCAAATGTATGATTTAGCTAAAAAAACTGATAAAACTTTTTTGGGAGCTGTAAAAGCGCAGGAAGTAAAACAGTTAAAAGGTCTGGACCACCTGGAAAAACGACTGCTGAAGGCCCAGAAACGCAAACTAAAGGATGAAGTGACCCGAATTGCCAATCTTCAGAATGCATTATTTCCCAACGGCGCTTTACAGGAGCGACAAACAAATTTTTCAGAATTTTACGCTGAATTTGGGGAACAACTTATTCCTGCTCTCGTTGAATATTTAAACCCTTTAGAAGAAAACTTTAAAATTCTGAGTTTTAGACAAGACTAAGATTAAAACGGTCAGGGTCTGAAAAAGCCAATTTTCGATAAGTAGAAGTAGTTTAATTTCATATTCATGCACCATTACGATCCATTGCCCAAATTTCTGTTTCAGTATTTATTGAAATTCTTGAGGTGATAAGTGAAAATGAATAGAGTATAGTAAAAAGCTTAAAAAGTACAGATTTGGAAAAAAATAAAATGCATACCATAGATATGGATTTGGTGGAGATGACGCTGGATGTCATGAAATACACTATAGACCGTATCTCCAATATTACTCCCAACATGGGAGCACCTAAAAAAGAAGAAGAATTGTTCCGGCTGGTTGGTAAAACCATTACCCCCGAAGGAATTGGAGGCGAAAATGCTTTTAAACTTTTTCGGGACGTGCTCGTTAAAGCCACCGTTCCCATAGACCATCCGCGGCATTTAGCTTTTGTCCCGGCGGCACCTACCCGGGCGGCAATTATGTTCGATTTGGTAACTTCGGCTTCCAGCATTCACGGCGCTTACTGGATGGAAGGTGCTGGCGGAATTTTTTGTGAAAACCAGGCGATGAAGTGGCTGGTTTCACTTACCGGCCTGCCCGATGGTGCTTTTGGTGTATTTACCAGTGGCGGAACTGCTGCAAACCTTTCGGCAATGGTCGCTGCCCGGGAAGAATGGCGGGCCCGGAATTCAGATAATGTCGGAGTTAAAGCTTTAATGCTTACTTCCCATGGAGCACACAGTTCCATCCAGGCAATGGCCAAGGTAATAGATGCCGATGTGGTGATGATCGATATTGAAGAGGAAAAACTCACGGGCAGGGAACTTCAAAATGCGATTGATGAACTTGAAGAGAAAGACAGAAAACGCCTCTTTTCGGTTGTGGCTACAGGCGGTACCACAAACGCCGGGATTATAGATGAGCTGGATACGATTGCAGATGTTTGCGAAAAGGAAGATGTGTGGTTTCATGTAGATTGCGCTTATGGAGGAGGAGCTCTTGCGGCAACATCTGTGCGGCATTTATTCAATGGAATTGAGCGGGCAGACAGTATTACGATCGATCCTCATAAATGGCTGTTTTCGCCTTATGATTGTGGCGCGGTGATTTACAGAAATCTGGATTTGGCCAAAAAAGCACATGCGCAGGAAGGTTCTTACCTGGAAATTTTTCAGGATGAGGGAGCACAGGGATTTAATCCGGCAGATTATCAAATTCAGCTTACCAGGAGGGTGAGGGGAATGCCATTGTGGTTTTCCCTCGCGATGCACGGCACAGACAAGTACAGGCAGGCAATAGAACGCGGAATCGAGCTTGCGCAGATAGCGGCAAAGAAGATTGAAAAACGGAAAAACCTGGAAATGGTGAGGCCAACCAGTCTTTCTGTAGTTTTATTCCGAAGAAAAAACTGGTCTCCGGAAGAATATAAAGAGTGGACGTACAGCAATCATCGTAATGGTTTTGCACTGGTGACGCCAACAAAATGGAAGAAAGAGACCGTTGCCCGCTTCTGCTTTATCAATCCCGATACTACAGAAGAAGATATCGACCAGATTTTGGATACGATGGAATAGGTTGAAGATTCAGCGTCTTTTCTGTAGAAAAATAAAGATTTACTGAAGGTGAGAACAGAGCAGGTCGATAATTGCCAATTTTCGACCTGATCTTTTTTACTGTACAGTATATTTTTGGTAGACTTATTCTATTCCAATTCTTGCATTGTCTATAATCTCTTTGGGATAGTCATAAAGATCTAAAATCTTAATCGCATTTCCGCTTTTTGGCTTTCCTGGTTTAATTTTGTAATCAAAAAGTAACTTCTCATTTTCTATGGTTTCTGAAAAATGATACAGTTCAAAATTTTGCTTCTTTAGTAAATCGGTTAATTCTAGATCATGAGTAGATACCATTACAACATGATTTTTTCTGTTTAGGTAGGATAATATCGATTTTCCTGCTGCGAGTCTTTCAGCGGTGTTAGTTCCTTTAAAAAGTTCATCAATTACAAATAAGCAAAAGTCATCCTTTTTAGATACTTCAATTAACTCTTTTATTCTTACAACTTCTTCTAAATAATAGCTTGTATTATTAATTAGATCGTCTGAAATTCTAATAGTCGAATAGATTTTAAAAAACGGAATTTCAAATTTTGAAGCAAAACAAATATTTAATGTCTGGCCCAGGATGGCATTTACACTAAACGTTCTTATAAAAGTTGTTTTACCAGACATGTTTGATCCGGTCAAAAGCAAACTTTTGTTTACTAAATTTAAATTATTGCGGGTGCAGTCTTTAATAAGTGGATGGTAAAGACCTTCTGAAAAAACTTCTTTTTTATCTACGAATGTAGGATTACAAAGATTTTTTTCGCTGTTTAGTATGGAAGCACAAGATATTGCGGAATCAATTTCACCAATAAATAAGAAGAGGCTTTTAATGTCTTCTTTTTTATTTTCCAAAGAATTCTGAAAATTGTAAAAAAGAATGGGCTCTAAATTAAATGTAATTTTTATAATTTCTGAAATGAACCAGAATAAAAGTGCATATTCATTATCCACTTTTCTCTCCCACTCAAGAAATCTTGTATTTGATAATATGGATTTCACTTTTTTTAAGAAACTCAAATCCTTATAAAAAGATCTGATTTCTTCAGATGAGCTCAAATTATTAGCGACTTTATAACTCGTTGCCAATTGCCCAACGCCGTTTAAATAATATTCAATTGAAGACTTATTTTTATAATGAAAAACAAGATTTACAAAGAAAATTGGTATTAAAAGAATAAACCACGCTGGATTAAAAAAACTTAAGATTATAGATAAAATCGCAGCTGTTGATAATGAACGATACAGCCATATTTTATTGGATTTTTTAATGTTTTTTGACCGGAATATTTCTTCTAAATAGTAAGCTTTGGCAGATGACAAACTTGAAAGTTCTAACTGGCTTTTAATTCTTAATTCCCTGTTTGAAGTAAATATTTTAGTAAGATCTGCAAAACGATTTAAGCCAGGAATATCTGTTATTGTTCGTAATTTATAATAAAGATATTGCTGACCAATTCTGGAAGTAGTTCTATCCAGAAATTTGAAAATATCATCGAAATCCAAATCGGACCAGGTATTATCAGATATTGTTTGGAAAACATCTGTGGAAATAATGTGATTTCTGAAAAACTGATTAATTAAATCGAAATTATAGTACTTCTCCTTTTTAGGCTTTCCCCAATTCTGGATTAAATTATTTCGTCTGATTTTTACTTTTCGATTTTTTAATCGGAAATCGATGAGGTACACTACAATTAAGATTAGGATAAATCCCAGGATCCAATTCATAAAAAAGAGAATATGTTTAAAGTTATAACATTTTCAGTGGAAAAGAGGTGTTAACATAGCTATTAGAAAGAAGTCAAGGTTGAAAATAGGTAATTTTCAACATTGACTTCCTGAATCCTTGTTCTGGATATGCTGTGGAAGAAGCAGATAACAATTTATCTAGCCTTCTCCGTATTTTCTGAATTTTCCGGTGATTAGTAAAGATTTTATGCCTTTAAAAAATTGAATAATCTAAGGTCGATAATTGCCCTTTTAAAGGGTGCGCTTTTTTTACTCGATCTCGTAATCAAGACGCATGGTAATGGAAGCAGTTTTCTTTTTGTCGGCAGTATTATAGGCACCGCTCCAGCTGTAATCTTCACCGCTATTTTGTCCGGTAATCTGGAAAACGCCCATATTTGCACTTTTTAGGTCTCCCAGGCTGCCGCCGCTGTTCTGCGCGATCTTTTCAGCTCTTAAACGTGCGTCTTCAGTAGCTTTAGAGATCATTTCAATCTTAAGATCAGCAATTTTTGTATAATAATATCGCGGGGGAGTAGAATTGAACTGCACGCCTTTATTAAGTAATTCAGTAATCTCACGGGAAACACCTTCTATAAGTTCTACTTCACTGGATTCAATTTTCACCAATTGGATTAGTTCATAACCTTTAAAAATGCTACCTACATAATTGCCATTTTGATACTGATTTTCCTGCTGTTCATTAGTTTGAACAGAATTAAAAACAAGATTTTCCTCATTAATGCCTTTGTCCAGAAGATATCTTCTTACCGTTTCTTTATCTTCATTCAGCTGTTCATAAGCTTCTTCCAGATCGGGATTAACACGGCTAAACTGGCCTTCCCAAACAATAAGATCTGAAGTGAAATTTTCACTACCCGAGCCGGTTACCGATATTACACCGTCCGGATTGGCGCGGCTTACATAGGCATTTCCTAAAAATACTGCAGCCACTACAATAGCGACTGAAAAAATAATAGCACTTATGTATTTCATGATTTGACATTAAGATGGTAATAAAGGTATAAAATCCAACGATTGCTATTTTATTTTTGCCTCAAATTATTACTTTTACGCATGCAAAATAACGTACTTATCCTGGACTTCGGTTCGCAATACACTCAGCTTATTGCGAGGCGCGTAAGAGAATTAAATATTTACTGCGAAATTCACCCTTTTCACAAGGTTCCTGAAGAATTATCGGGCTTTAAAGCCGTGATTCTTTCCGGAAGTCCTTTTTCTGTTAGAAACGAAGATGCTCCACATCCCGATCTTTCAAAAATAAGGGGAGTGGTTCCTATTCTTGCCGTTTGTTATGGAGCGCAGTATTTTGCACATTTTCATGGCGGCAAAGTAGAAGCTTCAGAAATAAGGGAATATGGAAGGGCAAACCTTTCAGTAATAAAGGATCACGAACCGCTTTTCGCCAATATTCGGGAAAATTCCCAGGTTTGGATGAGCCATAGCGATACTATAAAAGAATTGCCTACAAACGCGGTAAGGCTGGCCAGTACAAGCGATATTTTAAATGCGGCTTACAGGATTGAAGGGGAGCAGACGTTTGCTATTCAGTTTCATCCTGAAGTTTACCATTCCAAAGATGGAAAGCAATTATTGGAGAATTTTCTGGTAAAAATTTGTGGTGTTGAGCAATCCTGGACTCCTGGAGCTTTTGTGGATTTAACTGTTTCAGAATTAAAAGAAAAAATAGGTGATGATAAAGTAGTGCTGGGTTTGAGCGGCGGAGTCGATTCTTCTGTTGCGGCTGTTCTTCTGCACCAGGCCATAGGAAAAAACCTGTATTGTATTTTTGTAAATAACGGTCTTCTTCGGAAGGACGAATTTGAAAGTGTTCTGCATCAGTATCAAGATATGGGGCTTAATGTAAAAGGAGTTGATGCTTCGGCACGTTTCTTGGGTGCACTTGCGGGAATAAGTGATCCCGAATTAAAGCGTAAAGCTATAGGGAACACTTTTATTGAAGTGTTTGATGATGAAGCGCATGAAATCACAGATGTGACTTACCTGGCACAGGGAACTATATACCCTGATGTTATCGAGTCAATTTCGGTTAACGGGCCTTCAGTTACCATTAAATCGCATCATAATGTTGGTGGTTTACCGGACTTTATGAAGCTGAAGGTGGTGGAGCCCTTACGAATGTTATTTAAAGATGAGGTACGAAGAGTAGGAGCAGAGCTGGAAATAGATCCTGAACTTTTGGGAAGACATCCTTTCCCCGGGCCGGGACTGGCAATAAGAATTTTGGGTGATATTACTGAAGAAAAAGTTAGGATTCTTCAGGAAGTAGATCATATCTTTATACAAGGCCTGCGGGATGCAATGTTGTATGATAAAGTTTGGCAGGCAGGAGCAATTTTACTGCCGGTACAGTCTGTAGGAGTGATGGGTGATGAACGTACTTATGAGCAGGTAGTTGCGTTACGCGCTGTAGAATCTACAGATGGAATGACGGCAGACTGGGTAAATTTACCCTATGAGTTTTTACAAAAAACGTCCAATGCAATAATTAACAGGGTAAAAGGCGTTAACAGAGTAGTATATGACATTAGTTCCAAGCCACCGGCAACTATAGAATGGGAATAAATTTGCGGACAAGGGACGATTAAAGAAGATAAGATGAAGTACATTTTTGCGTTATTTTTACTGTTTCAGGTTTTTACTGCTGAAGCTGTAGCACAACAGTTTAAATATCATACTGTAACTTCAGGGGAGACTGTTAACAGTATAGCGAGATCCTACAATGTTTCCACAGAAGATATATTTAAATATAATCCTGACGCTAAAGATGGGATTGATGTTTCAGCTAAACTTGTAATTCCGCTGAATTCTTCCCAAACTGAATCGTCCCAGAGCAATGCGACCAGTTTCAGAACACATAAGGTTGCGAAAAAAGAGACACTTTATGGACTGTCACAGCAGTATAATGTAGAGATCGACCAGATTAAGCGTTACAATAAACATTTATATTCTGAAGAACTTCAGACGGGAGAAGAAATAAGAATACCTGTAATTTCTGAAGTACAAACAAATAATACCTCACCTGTCACCACCGCTCCGCAGCAGCAGCAAAATTCGGTAGTAAATCCACAGGAGACAAGAAGTACGCGTGAGCATGTGGTAATTCCGAAAGAGACAAAATACGGAATCGCACGCAAGTATGGTCTTACCGTTCAGGAACTTGAGGAAATGAATCCAACTGTAGATGTGCTGCAGCCTGGAATTATGCTGAAGGTTGGAACCAATGTTCTTGAAAATGAGCCGGTAATAATTACTGATGAAACTTTCGAATTTTATGAGGTTCAGCCTAAAGAGAACTTCTTCCGTTTAACAAGAAAATTCGGAATAGACCGCGATTCACTTATCGCGCTGAATCCTGCTTTAAAAGATGGCGTAAAGTCAGGTATGGTTTTAAAAATTCCGGCAGATCCAGAAACTGGAGAAGGTGACTTTGATATTGAAAATTTTGAAGAAGCTGCAGATCGAAGTATTGACTTAAAGAATTCCCTTACTAACCTGAGTACAAAGGAGCTTGTGGTTATGCTTCCTTACAATCTGCAGAAAATAGAAAGCGATTCTGTAGATCATTATAAAAAGGCTATTCTGGAGGACAGGGTATTGCGCATCGCCCTCGATTTCTACAGCGGAGTCTTAATGGCGGTAGAAGAAGCAAAGGAGCTGGGGATTTCTACAAATCTTAGAGTTTTTGATACAAAATATGATGCACAACGGGGTGCCCAGGAAGTGAACAATATTATTAATACAAATGACTTTAGCAATGTAGATGCCGTTATAGGTCCGCTTTTGCAGACGACTACAGAGGCAGCGGCTGAAAAGCTTTCAAGGCAATACGTACCTGTAATAAGTCCGCTTTCTAATAAGCAGATGAGGCCTTACGATAATTTATTCCAGTCGCGTCCAACAGATGAAATGCTGGCAGAGGCTATGGTGGCATACCTGGAGCGAAATTCCGATAATAAAAATGTTGTTGTAATCGCAGACGGGAAGTCTTATGAGATAAAAAGCAAGTTAAGCAATTCCCTTCCGCAGGCAAGATTCATTAGTCCCGGGAATGGATATGTTTCTGAAAGTGCGATGAATCAGGTCCTTGATGCAAATCGGGAGAACTGGGTGATTCTGGAATCAGATAATGTTGGAATTTTAAGTAGTGTAACCTCAGGACTCAACAGGCTTGCGAGAGACAAAAACATTAAGCTCTTTACTACCGCAAAAGGTGCAGGCTATGACAATGACAATGTTTCCAACAATCATCTGGGAAGGCTTAATTTTCATTACCCTTCTGTAGATAAACAGCATAATCAGGAAAATACCAGAGAATTTATAGAAGAGTATGTAGAAAAGTTTGGAATCGTACCCAACCAATATGCAGTAAGAGGCTATGACCTTACACTGGATGTTTTGCTCAGACTGGCCAGTGCCAAAGATCTTTATGACTCTTTTGCAAGATATCAGGGTTATACAGAATACTATGAAAATAAATTTCATTATATGCCCATTTCCGGAGGTGGTTTCCAGAATGACGCGGTGTATATATTGAGTGTAAATCAGGACTTAAGTTTAAGTGTAGAAAATGACTTCTAGAGTAATTTATAAAGGCAGATTAAGAACTGAAGCAGAACACCTGAAAAGTGGTTCCAAAATAATCACAGATGCCCCTGTGGACAATCACGGCAAAGGTGAAGCTTTTTCGCCGACAGATACTGTTGCAACCGCTTTAGCGTCATGTATGTTAACGGTTATGGGAATAAAGGCTGAAGACATGGAGGTAGATCTAACCGGAGCGACTGCATCGGTAACCAAGACCATGGCTGCAGAGCCTCGAAGAATATCAAAAATTGATGTGGTGATTGAATTTCAATCAGATTTCCAGCAGAAGGAGAAAAAGATCCTGGAAAATACTGCCAGAACCTGTCCTGTTTTAAATAGTCTTCATCCTGATATTGAAAAAAATATTTCCTTTTTGTATAAATGATGGGAAAGGTTCTCCTGACTTTTCTTCTTTTGTGTTCCTCTTTTCTTTTTGCACAGCGTGAAAAGGAAAAGATGGAATGGAATGAAAACCGACCTCTTACCTGGGAAGATTTTAGAGGTAAACCTTCTTTCTCCAGCGCTTATAAAGCCAGTACAAATTCCGGGATTTCCATTGGCTGGAGTTTAAGTGAAAGTGGTAATAAGGTGGTTTTAGTAGGTTATGATGTTAAAGCAAACTTTTACCCCGACATTTCCTGGAAAAAAGATAATATTGTGAAAAAGGATTTTATTCTGGCCCACGAACAGCTTCATTTTGATATTTCTGAATTGCATGCAAGAAAGTTGCGGAAAGCCCTGGCGGAATACGAGGGCGGAAGAAATGTTCAGAAAGAACTAACCGCGATCTACAGAAAATACGAACAGGAAAGATCAAACATGCAAAATGCCTTTGATGCAGAAAGTGATCACAGCCGTATAGAGCAGGAGGAGTTAAAGTGGCGGGATTTTGTACAGAAGGAGCTCGAAAAATATAATGCTTATGCTCAGTAATTTAAAATGGGGAAGGTAATTTTTCCGAATAAATCAGAAAATCAGTATAGTCGATCGGTTATTCAAATGAATGTGCAGCAGCTTCTTTTTGAGCTGCTTTAAATTCTTCAATTATCTCTCTTACAATTTCGGCGGCGGGTTTGATCTCATGAATGATGCCTGAAATTTGCCCAATTTCGAGTTCCCCTTCTTCAAGATCACCTTCAAACATTCCCTTTTTTGCACGCCCACGTCCCAACAATTCCAGCAAGTCTCCTTTGGAAGGTTTTTTCTGATAAAGGGTTTCTATTTGATTGTAGAAATTATTTTTAAGTAACCTTACTGGAGTCAGCTCCTTTAAAGTAAGCTTTGTATCACCTTCCTGAGCTTTTATTACCATTTCCTTAAAATCGGGATGGGAAGATGCTTCTGGAGAGGCTACAAATCTGCTACCTATCTGAACGCCTTCAGCACCCAGGACCATAGCGGCGAGCATTCCGCGACCGGTGGCGATCCCTCCCGCAGCAATAAGCGGAATTTCCAGTTTTTCGCTGACCATGGGGATGAGCGTGAACGTAGTGGTTTCGTCACGTCCATTGTGGCCACCTGCTTCAAAACCTTCAGCAACAACCGCATCAACTCCGGCTTCTTCAGACTTTAAAGCAAATTTTAAGCTGCTCACCACGTGAACTACTTTTATTCCTTTTTCCTGCAAATGCTTCGTCCAGACATTTGGATTTCCAGCAGATGTAAAGACAATCCGTACTTCTTCATCTACAATAATTTTCATGATTTGCTCTACATTGGGGTAGAGTAGGGGTACATTCACAGCAAAAGGTTTACTGGTGGCAGATTTACATTTTTGAATATGTTCTTTAAGGATTTCAGGATACATAGAGCCGGCACCAATTATTCCCAGTCCACCTGCGTTGCTCACTGCCGAGGCAAGTTTCCAGCCACTTGCCCAAACCATACCTGCCTGGATTAGCGGATATTTTATATTAAAAAGTTTGGTAATCCTGTTGGGCATTTTCTTCGATTTAAAAGTCAGTAGATTTAAGAAATAACACCGGAACCTAACAATTCCTCTCCGTGGTACCACGCGACAAACTGCCCTTCAGTAATAGAAGCCTGATTTTCTTCAAAGACAACATACAATCCGTTGCCGGTTTGATAAAGTGTAGCGTTTTGAAGCGGCTGGCGGTAACGGATCCTTGCTTTTACCTTTAGTTCTTCATTGTCCTGAAAAGCAAGATCTTTGCGCACCCAATGCACTTCTTCATTGTTGACGAATAAAGCTTTTCTGTAGATGCCGGGATGGTTTTTCCCCTGGCCGGTATAAATTACATTCTCCTCCACATCTGTATCGATGACAAAAAGCGGTTCCGGAGTACCGCCTACAGCCAGACCTTTACGTTGTCCCTTAGTGAAATAATGCGCACCCTGATGTTTTCCCACCACTTTACCATCGGTTGAAGCATATTTATACTTCTTAGACAGGTGCTCTAATTTGTCAATTTTCGACCTATAGTCTGCTTTGTCTTCAGCATAAAGCTCTTTTTTAGCATCAATTTCTACAATTGCACCTTCTTTTGGCTGCAATTTTTGCTGAAGAAAGTCCGGAAGTCTTACTTTTCCGATAAAACATAGTCCCTGAGAGTCTTTTTTGTCTGCTGTAACCAGATTTTGCTCCTTTGCAATCTTTCGTACTTCAGATTTTTGCAATTCCCCAATAGGAAATAGGCTTTTTGCCAATTGTTCCTGAGTTAACTGGCATAAAAAGTAAGACTGATCTTTATTGGCATCTTTCCCTGCCAATAATTGGTAAATTGGCTTTCCGTCTTTTTCAATTTCCCCTTTTCTGCAGTAATGACCGGTAGCAACATAATCTGCACCCAAAGAAAGGGCAATTTTCATAAAAACATCAAATTTGATCTCCCGGTTGCAGAGGACGTCTGGATTTGGAGTTCTTCCGCGCTCGTATTCATTGAACATATAGTCTACAATACGCTCTTTGTATTGCTCGCTTAAATCTACGGTCTGAAAAGGTATGCCGAGCTTTTCTGCCACCAGCATTGCGTCGTTACTATCATCCAGCCACGGACATTCATCTGAAATAGTAACCGAATCATCATGCCAGTTCTTCATAAACAGCCCGATTACTTCATAGCCCTGCTGTTGCAGCAAATATGCTGAAACACTTGAATCTACACCTCCGGATAAACCAACAACTACCTTTTTCATTACTATATGCTATAATTCCTATTAAAAGTCGGAAAAGAGATGGCGAAATTACGAAATAAAAAAGGGTGACAAAAGTCACCCAATTTCAGATTAAAAAATACTTTTTATTTTTTTTCAAAAACAATATTGGTGTTTTGGGTAATCAACGCGTCTGGATAGAAAGTGAACATAGAATAATCATCAGAAAATTCTACTCTGCCAGGTTGGGGTCCTAAAAGAGGAATTTTAAAGATATATTTATTGTCATCTCGACCACCGCTCCAATTACCTTCTTCACTATCCAAAGTACATTCCGTCTCCGTCTGTGTATAATATTCAGAAAAGGCTGTTCCATCACTATTGAAGGTTATCTGTGACTGTGAACTACATTCATTAACAGTAACAGGAAAATTTCCGGCGTTGTTAATTGCCACTAACCCCCATGTGCCTAGAATATCATTGTCTCCATTTCCGTTGGCGTCATCATCATTACTACAGGAGGACAAAACTGCGAGTGACATAAATAATAAGAATATCTTTTTCATACTATGAAGTTTTATTGTTAGATGTAAATATATTGTAATTATAAGAGAGCTAGAATTCTTTTTCTTCTGTTAACTTTTTATTCTGAAAGTATTTCCAGTTTCCTTTCTTTTAATCCTTCAACGATCAATCTTTGAAGATTTTACCCCCATTCCCGTTGTAATATTCTACTGGTTCATTAATTCACCATTTTCAAAATTCAGTTTCTGTAAAAGATTTCCTTCTTCGGAATAAATCAAACTCTCTCCGTGCTTTTTGTCGTTTTGATATTCCGTTTTTTCGGCTAGTTCTCCATTCTTAAAAAAGGTCTTCTGAAGACCATTCAACTGGTTGTTTTTATATTCTTCAATCATCATGGTATCTTTCGAAGTCTGGTGGAAGTACACCCATTTTCCTTCACGTTTTTTATCCACCATATTACCTTTGCTTATAGGTTCTCCTTTCTGCGTATAATAAGTCACTGTCACCGAATCTTTTCCTTCTTTAAATTTCATTATGGCAGATGGATGTTGGTCAAAACCTTTTTTGTAAAACCGAAACTCACCAATTTCCTTTCCATGATCAAAAACGCCTTCAAACTTTAGCTGTGAAGTACCTTCAAAATTAACGGCCCATTTCCCATGTCGCCTGTCTTCGGAATCGAACTGATTTATACCGTCCTGGGCAGAAAGATTTAATGCTAAAAGAAGAAAGAATAATAAAGATGTTAGTTTCATTTTTATTTCCAGTTTTCCTTTGAATAAAAAATTTACCAAAAGGATATTTATTATGCCGGTATAAAAATAAGGCGTGTTTTCAATTTAATAGAATTTTTCTGTAAGTTTTCTGGAATTATCAGACAAAATTCCAGTTGTTCAATCGGTGAATTAACAGATGAACATACAGGCATTAAAGTGGACTAAAACTGTACTGCAGTTATTTTCCAAATAATGTAATTTCAATGGTCCTATTGAAAAAGCCCGGCAATGCCGGGCTTTTTTGTTCTATCTTTTTCCTTTTTTCTGCTGTTCTTCAGCCTGCTCCATCATCTCCTGCATCTTTCTGGTAAACTTGTTTTGTTTTTTCGGCTTCTTCTTATTGGCTTCGATCTTAGCATGTATTTTTTCATCATCTATAATAACATGCTTAATTACCAACATAATCCCGATGGTAATAAGGTTGGATGTGAAATAGTACAGGGAAAGTCCGCTGGCATAGTTATTAAAGAAGAAAAGCATCAGTAAAGGTGAAAGGTACATGATAAACTTCATGTTAGGCATTCCCGGCTGTTGATTTGCCTGCATGGTTTGCCCGGTAGTCATGGTCATGTATATAAATATTGCTATAGATGCAAGTATTGGAAATAAACTTACGTGATCCCCATAAAACGGAATATTAAACGGTAGTTCTGCAATAACATCGTAACTGGAAAGGTCATCTGCCCATAAAAAGCCTTTTTGGCGCAACTGGAAAGCACTGGGGAAAAACTGGAACAGTGCATAGAAGACCGGAATCTGCATTAAGGCAGGTAAACAACCACTCATAGGACTTGCCCCCGCTTTGCTATAAAGCTTCATGGTTTCCTGTTGCTTCTTCATTGCATTGTCCTTGTACTTCTCGTTTATTTCGTTTATCTCGGGACGTAAAACCTTCATTTTTGCCTGAGATAAATAAGACTTGTAAGTAACCGGAGAAAGAACGATCCTTACGACTATGGTCATTACAATAATTGCTATCCCGTAGCTTGGTAAGAAACTGCTTAAGAAAGCAAAAAACGGAATGAAGATATATTTGTTGATCCAGCCGAAAATTCCCCATCCAAGAGGTACAATTTCATCTAAATTACGATCGTAGTCATTTAAGATTTTATAGTCTGTAGGACCGTAATACCAGTTCATGTTATAATTAAGCTCGCCGCCCTGTAGTTCCAGCGGAAGGCTTGCGGCAAAATCTCTTGTGTAAAGGGTGTCTACTTCTTCATCTTCAACAAGATTTTCTGTTCTGAAAGTTCCTCTTTCAAACGGATCATCTGTGAGGAGAATCGATGTGAAGAAGTGCTGCTTAAATGCAACGTAGCTAATATCTTCATCCTCTCCGGTCTCAACGTCGCCGGCACCCAGATAATCATCTTTGTCGCCTTCGTACTCATAAATCAAATCTGTATACCGGCTCTCGTAAGAAATACTCTTGGCATGCCGGTAACCCTTTAATTTCCAATCCAGGTTAATGTCCTGGGAACCGTTGAAAACGTCATCAAGTCCCTGCGAACGGATACTGAAATCCAACATATATTCCCCGGGCTTCAGTACATAACGATACTCGAGGAATTCATCTTCAGAAACTTTTAACTTCATCGAAAGTATCTGATTGTCGCCGTTCTGACTAACTTCAGGTTCGAAGAAAAGATTTTGAGTCTCTAATGTACGGCCATCGGTTGTGGAGAAATTGATATTAAAAGTCGCATTATCGTCCTTTATCAGGTATACGGGAATGGAGTCAAAGGTCTTATAATTTTTAAGCCTTGCTTCAGAAATATACCCTCCTTTGTTATCTATCGTTAATTCCAGTACATCATTGGATATCGTGGTGGAATTTTCAGAAGCTGATTCCAGGGTTGCAGAGTAACCAAAAGCGCCCAGTCTCTGTCGCGCTTCTGCCAAAGCTGTTGAATCCTGATCTGTTCCCAGATTATCTTCTATGGTGGCTATATTATTTGGCTGCTGGTCCGGTGTGATTTCAACCTGCTCTGTTTCCTGATTTTCTTCAAGTGCCGTTTCTTCTGTAGAGTTGTTGTACAGCATCCATAACAGGATTGCACCAATAAGTAAAAATCCTATTATAGATTGAACGTCTATTTTCTTTTCTTCCATGCTTAGTACTATAGCGAACCATCATTCAAAAAGATGGCCGTTTCTTAAAGTTATGCCAACTTGGCATTTTTATTTTTTGAGTAGTTGTAGGCTGCATTTACAAAACTTACAAATAACGGATGCGGACTGGCGACTGTACTTTTGTATTCGGGATGATATTGTACACCTACAAACCACGGATGTTCAGTAAGTTCGATTATCTCCACAAGCCCCGTTTCGGGATTAATTCCCGTTGCGGCCATCCCTGCTTTTTCCAGTTGTTCTTTATACTTGTTGTTGTATTCGTAACGATGCCGGTGCCTTTCCTTTATCTGGGTCTTGCCGTAAACCTTATTTATTATAGAACCTTCCGTTAATTTGCAATCCCAGGCTCCCAATCTCATTGTGCCACCTTTGTGAGTGATATTTTTTTGCTCTTCCATAATATCGATAACAGGATGTTTGGTCTTAGGATCCATTTCGGTGGAATTTGCATTTTTTAGCTGAAGCACGTTACGGGCAAATTCAATAACCGCCATCTGCATTCCCAGGCAAATACCCAGAAACGGCAAGTTATTCTCGCGGGCAAAACGTACCGCATCAATTTTACCTTCAATACCTCTTTCTCCAAATCCGGGAGCGACAAGAATACCGTCCAGGTGCGATATTTTATGCTGAATAGTATTCTCATTAATAAATTCTGAATGAATACTTTCAATTTTCACCATCACCTCGTTTTCTGCACCTGCGTGGATAAACGCTTCCAGTATGGATTTGTATGAATCCTGTAGTTCTACATACTTCCCAATAAGGCCAATCCTCACTTCTGCTTTTGGATTTTTATGTCTTTTCAAAAATTCATTCCATCGTTCCAGATTAGGAGTTTTATCATCTGGAAGGGAAAGCTTTTTAAGTGTTACGGTATCAAGCCCTTCCTTGAGCATCATGTTAGGGACATCGTAAATGGTATCTGCATCAATGGATTGGATAACAGCCTCCTGGCGAACATTGCAAAAAATTGCCAATTTTCGTCTTATGTCATCAGAAAGTTCATGTTCTGTACGGCATACAAGTATATCTGCTTTTATTCCGCTTTCCATTAATGTTTTAACGCTATGCTGTGTAGGTTTTGTTTTAAGTTCACCTGCTGCAGATAGGTAAGGCACAAGTGTAAGATGGATAACAAGAGCATTGTCATCCCCCAGTTCCCACTTGAGTTGTCTTACCGCCTCAATGTAAGGCAGCGATTCTATATCTCCTACGGTACCGCCAATTTCGGTGATTACAATATCAAAATCTCCATTTTTACCAAGGATCTGGATACGTTCCTTAATTTCATTTGTAATATGTGGGACGACCTGTACGGTTTTTCCGAGAAATTCCCCCCGGCGCTCTTTTTCAATTACGCTTTGGTATATTCTTCCCGTAGTAACATTGTTTGCCTGAGAAGTATTTACATTGAGGAACCGCTCATAATGTCCAAGATCGAGATCTGTTTCGGCACCATCTTCAGTCACATAACATTCGCCGTGTTCGTAAGGATTTAATGTTCCGGGATCCACATTTATGTAAGGATCTAATTTCTGAATTGTGGTTTTAAAGCCACGCGCCTGTAAAAGTTTTGCCAGAGAAGCTGCAATTATCCCCTTTCCTAAGGAAGAAGATACGCCGCCGGTAACAAAAATATACTTGGTTTCGGCCATGTTAAGAGTGTTTGTTGCGTCTTTAATTCAGGGCGCTAAATTACAAATAAGAATAGAAAAACCGGACAATATCAGAAGCTAATATTTTGGAGTTTTTTAAGAAAATCAAGCGTCAGAAAATGAAGTGCTACTTTGGGTAATTTTTTCTGATGTTTCGCAGGATACCTTCCATTCCGTTTACCTTAAGTTCATAAACCTGTTGCATTTGCGCACCAAGTTTTCCTTCGGGAAATCCTTTTTGCTTGTACCAGACCATATAGTATTCGGGAATATCGGAAAGAAAGTAATCTTTGTACTTTCCAAAATACATTTTTGCATGTGCCAGTTCAATAAGCGCTTTATGGTCTGGTTTTAATTCCATTTTGGAATATCTTAATCCGGTATAGATCGAAAATTGCCATTTTTGGAATATGGCTTTAAATAGGAGGAGAGGAGTTTAAATTTTTCCTTATTAAGTGGTTTTACCACATATTCTACGACCCATGGATAATCAATGGCCTTCTGTTGGTCCAGTTCGCTGGTACTTGAAGTGAGAATAATAGTTTTGTGTGCTACTCCTTTCCTGCGCATCTCTTCGAGAAATTCCCAGCCTGTCATTTCAGGCATGTTGAGATCGAGAAAGATCAAAGCATTCTTTTTTTCCTGTTCTACTATTGCAAAGGCTTCTAGGGGATTGGTAAAATCCTGTATATTTTCTTTATAACCTTCAACTTCAAGTAATTTTTTGGTAATAAAGTTTGCAATAGGTTGATCGTCTATGAGGTATATAGGGCTCATGATTTTTCAGCTTTTAACTTAACGAGTTCCTGGGAAGCCATTTCTATAACTTCTTTTAAAACAAGATCCATTTCTTCTACAGAAGTGGCTAATTTAGGAATTAATTCTGTGCGACAGGTTTCATCATCCAAAACTTCAAAAAGCTGGATGATACCCTGAATCCTGGAAAGAGGTTCTCTTACATTATGTGCGTTTAGTGCGGAAATATGAAGAAGCTTTTTATTTTTTTCGATAATTTCCCTCGTCCGCAGCTCAATTGTCTGTTTCTGATTTTCTACTATCTCCTTAATTTGAATATTCTGGTGCTTAATAGTATCGTAAGCTTCAGATAGCGAATTATTTTTCCTGGCTAGCTGAGTTTTAAGGAATATCTCCTGGAATTTTGCTTCAAGACAATCTGTTACCAGCTTTAAAATTTCTACATCGGCATAAGCAAATGGTTTATTTTCATCAGAAATAAGAGAAATTAAAGCTTTTCTTTCATTTTTCTTAAATGACCATGCCCATAATTCCGGATTTATAAGATCGCCGGTTGTAATTTTTCCGTCGAAAAGTTGCAAAGGGATCTTCGCAGTCTTTAAAGGAATGCCACTGGTAAAAAGATCTTCTTCGTAAGGAAGGAGCGAATCCTTTTCAGTTATGGTATGCGTGATTTCATTTCTGAATAATGAAAAAGTTAAAAAATGATCATCCTGATCGAAGACCATCTTGACGAGGTGAAAATTGAGTAGATATTTTAAGTGCTTCCTGGTATCTTCCAGAACATCCTGAAGGCTTCCACAGCGGTTAATTCCATTGGCAAATTTGGAATACGCTTCATAAATAATGCGGTATTGCTGGTAGGAATTGTTGCTAATGGAAGCCATTTAATTACTAAATATTATTCTGTGGTTTCCAGTAATTCATTGTCAATTTTAATACCCGAAACGTCTGCTATAGTGTTAAGCATATTCACAAGGTCGGCCTGCGCCATAAGCTCCTGTATTTCTCTTTTTGAGAAACCGGCATTTTGCAATTCTTCAAAATCTGCATCAGATATCTGGTCGTGGTTTAGGGCAGCTTTTGTGACAACATTTACTGCTGTGCGGAAACTTGCAGGCATTGTGGGGGAATCCAGATTCTCTGTAGCTTTAAAATTTTCATCTTCAGAGATCATAGAACTCATGCTATCTGCAAATACTCCATGGGCATGGGAGCAGTAGTGGCAACCTCTTTTCTTGGAAACATTATATATAATGAGTTGCTTAAGTACGTTTGGCACTTCCCCTTCCATCAGCGTATTCTTCAGTTTGCTCCAGTTGCCTTTTAAGAGGGTGACATTGTCTCCCTGGCATTTAAACCAGTTTAGAACAAAAGGAAGTTGAAGCGTCTTTTTCGTGTCGTCGTAAATTTCTTTTACTTCAGGGGAAGCTTCTTCATAGGATACCATAGGATATCTCTCGGTAATTGCGGAATTGTGTGTGTCCATAATAAGTAGGTTAAAATAAAACCACTTTTTCTTCCGGGCAGGAAATTAAAAGCGCACGGCAAGATATAAAAAAATAAAAATCTATGAGTAAAATATATTCAATTCTGTTTAACTATGGGCTTTCCATGGCTTTTGAAGACCGCTTTGAGGTGGTGCGTTTTAAAGCGTTTATGTTTTAGTTAAAGTATTGATAATTGCCAAAAGAAGTTATGCTCCTTTCGTAGTTTTAAATAATTTAGATCATTTTACTAATAAGGCAAAACTCCAATTGTATGGCTATTATAGGTTCCATTATTAAAAATCTCATAGATTTAAGAGATACACTGGTGTCGGATCCTGATGCAGAGAAGGCGCAGCACGGCGAACTGGAAAAATTGCTGAGGAAAGCTAAGGATACTTCTTTTGGTAGACATTACGATTTTCAAGGCATTCTGGAGTCCGATAATATTGAAAAAACCTTTGCTGAAAAGGTGCCGTATTTTGATTATAATAAAATTAATAATGAGTGGTGGAGTAAGATGCATGAAGGGAAAGAAGATGTGACGTGGCCGGGAAAACCACCCTATTTTGCTCTTAGTTCCGGAACAACCGGAAAAACCAGTAAACGGATTCCTGTAACCGAGGACATGGTGGAGGCCATTAGAAAGGCAGGGATTAAGCAGGTGAGTGCGTTAAGCCATTTTGACCTTCCTTCAGATTTCTTCGAAAAAGATATTATGATGCTGGGAAGTTCTACAGATCTGCATGACGAAGGTGATCACCAGGAAGGGGAGATTAGCGGAATTAGCGCAAGTAATATTCCGTCCTGGTTTCAGGGCTATTACAAGCCAGGCAAAGAAATTGCCAAAATTGATGAGTGGGATGACCGGGTGCAGAAAATTGCCGAAAATGCCAAAAACTGGGACGTGGGAGCGATTAGCGGAATTCCTTCGTGGACAGAATTAATGATGAAGAAGATAATTGAGCATCATAAGGTAGATAATATCCACGACATCTGGCCAAACCTCCAGGTTTATGCATCGGGGGGAGTTGCTTTTGAACCTTATGAGAAGAGCTTTAATGCGCTCCTTGCCCATCCTTTAAAAGTAATAGATACTTATCTTGCTTCTGAAGGATTTCTTGCAATTCAGGAAAGACCAGATTCTCATTCTATGAAACTTATTCTGGACAACGGAATTTATTTCGAATTTGTTCCTTTTAAACCGGAATTTATAAATGAAGATGGTTCTATAAAAGATGAAGCTCCGGTAATTTCCCTTTCTGAAGTTGAGGAGGAGCAGGATTACGTCTTGCTTATAAGTACCGTTTCCGGCGCATGGCGATATCTAATCGGTGATACAGTCAAATTTACTGATGTTGAAAAACATGAAATTAGAATTACCGGTAGAACCAAATTTTTCCTGAACGTGGTAGGATCTCAGCTTTCAGTAAATAAAATGAATGATGCCATTCAGGCACTGGAAGATAAGTTCGACATCAAGATACCTGAATATACTATTGCTGCCGTAAGAATAGACGGGGAGTTCTATCATTCCTGGTATCTGGGAACAGATTCAGATATCGAGGAGGAGAAACTAGCACAGGCTTTGGATGAGGAGCTTAAAGAAGCCAACAAAAATTATAAGGTAGCCCGTTCCAAATCCCTTAAAGGAGTGAAGGTCACTACTATTCCACCAGGACTATTTCCCGAATGGAGTGGTGCGAATAAAAAGAAAGGCGGTCAGGTCAAAATGGAAAAAGTAATGAAGGAAGATAAATTTGCCGAGTGGGAGGCTTTCGTTAAAAAGCAACTGGAAGGCTAATTCAGCTCTTCTACCAGTTCCATAATTTCTTCCTGTGAAAGATAAAGGCTTTTAATTCTGTTCTTATACTTTTCTGAAAGGTGAGCATGATTAAGAATAAAGTCCTTGGTCGCGATGATGTATTCTCCTAATCCGTGATTTACCGCATAAGTGTCAGCAGCTCGCTCAGCTTCACGTATATAACGTTTCGAAAGAACGTATTTTGTACCAAACCATAACATATTTACCGCACTACGGTTTTTGTAATCCATAATATGTCCCAGCTCATGTCCAATCCAACCAATTAATACGTCTGAAGGCACGTTAGTAACATCAAACTCCTGCCCTTCAATATTAAAACGTTCGCTTATCATTATAAAATAAGAGCGTTTGCCCTTCCTCTTTAAAAAATCCCCGATCTTCGGCTGTGCCTGCATGAAGGACTTTTTGATATTCTTTTTAAAACGAAATTCTATTGGGGTATCTTTAAGTTCCGGATAATGGGAAAGAGCAACATAAGCTTCTCTCCATATAACCTCGGGCACAATTTTATTACTAAATTTAAGGCTATCCTTTTGTTTCATATTTTGGCTATAGGCGCTGGATAAGAAAAGAAATGTGAGAATCCCCATAAATAAATATGTCTTCCCTACACGAATCAAATTGTTTGTTTTTGAGTATTAAATTCTCTTTTCCATAAAATTAAGTAATATGAAATAGTTGCCGAAACCACTGAAGTTAAATTGACCATAAAATACAGAATATATATTAGCAGACTACCTCTCACAGTTTTGTAATGTCCAGACATAAAAAAGCCTTACATAAAAATGTAAGGCCAAGAATATAGTATTTAAAACTAGTGGTTAAGCTTGTTTTACGTTAACCGCGTTTAATCCTTTTCTTCCTTCTTCGAGATCAAACGTTACTTCGTCATTTTCTCTAATTTCGTCGATAAGACCATTTGCATGTACAAAGTACTCTTTGTTTGATCCTTCTTCTTTGATAAATCCAAATCCTTTTGTGTCGTTGAAGAATTTGACTGTTCCTTTATTCATTATAACTTAAATTTAATTTGGTCAAAGATAAATATAATTATCGAAAAACCACTTATTTATAAATTTTTTATTAAAATTTTTTATCTGAGGCTTCAGGTAAAAATGGTCATTTGAATATGTTGTACAATTATTGACCCTGTAACATTTCCTGCATTCTTTGTTGCATCTCAGGATTTGTTTGTAATGCCATAGCCAGTTTTTCATATCTTTCCATGGTAAAGCCCTGCTCTGTAATTACTTCTTCCATTCTTTCCTGAAACTCACCTTGCATTCCTTCGATTTTCTGAACAATCGCTTTGTACTTTTCCATTTCGTCTGCGCTTGCATCCAGTTCTTCGTTAGGATTCATAGAAGTCTGGTACATTTCATTAAAACGTTGTATTTCAAATCCTTCACTTTCTACCACCTTCACCATCTTTTGCTGAGCTTCCTGGTTTACCATCCTTAGGCCCTGATAAGCTTCTGCAAATTTAGCAAGCTCTTCGTTATCAACATCTACTTCCACTTTTTGCTGTTGCGGCATTGGCTGGGTCTGTGCAATGGCATTCATAGAACCAATAAGTGCGATAAATACGAGTAGGCTTGCAATTTTTTTCATTTTAAGCATAATTTAGTCTCTTTAATTATTTCAATTTTTTCAAACATATAAAAATGTGAGTCGGCTCAAAAGCAAAACAGACGATAATTCCCCTTTTTTTTAAGAAATTAACAATGAATGAGCCTTTTTTGTAGTCATTTTCTTCACTTTAAATAATCAAATCTTTTTTTTTGCAGAAAATTAATACGAGGATACTGTTGTTTTGAAATATCAGAAACCTCTGGCCGATAGCACTTCCAGATTGATAGGTTCCCCAATCTCATCTTCAATCTTTGTTTTTATTTTCCTTATTTCATCGCTTTTTAGTGTCTCCGAATTTACCAGGGTGAGGGAAACACGTAAGGTATCAGAAAACCTTACTCTTACATCCCTTACCACCACATCATTCACTGTGGTTCCTTCCAGCTTTTGAGTAATATTAGCTTCTTTTTTTATTCGGTTAAAAGAAAGGGAAAGGGGGACCATCACCAGCCCAATAACTATTAAGGTGTAGACAAGGCCCATTCGCGCTTTTTTAAAAGGAGCAAAACCAAGTACAAGAAAAGTTATTCCGGCAAACATTATAATTCCTGCAAGATTAGTAAGGTAAAGTAAAAAAGCACCTGAAAAAACTTCCCAATCCCACCAGCCCACACCAATTCCCGCTACTGCTAAAGGTGGGACAAGTGCAACTGCAATTGCGACTCCGGCAAGACTTTTCGCTATTCCTTCTTTAGCATGGGCGTAGGCTGCGGCAATACCAGAGGCAACTGCAATACCCATATCTAAGAGGGTAGGAGAGAGACGGGCAGCAATTTCAGAAGTAGTGATCTTTAACGGAACTGTAATGCTGACTGTTGCGGCAAATAATAAGGACACACCTGTACCTATTAAAATGGTAAGTATTCCCTGTTTCAGCATACGGGTATCATACCTTACCATTCCCATAGAAAATGAAACAATGGGGGCGATAATAGGAGCCAGGATCATTGCGCCTATAATTACAGGAGAGGAATCTGCAAAAAGTCCAAAGGTGGCAATTAGCGTAGAGAGAATCATCATCACTACGTATATAGATGTAGTTCTGGAGTTTTCACGTAAAACTTTAAAAAGGTCCTGGAATTCTTCAGCTGTTGCTCTGGGGAGGATTGGAATTGTTCTTTTTGATAATTCTTTCCGTTTTTCTCCTGTGGGTAAGCCTTCTGTTTTTAAACTCTTTTTTTGTTCAGGTCCATCTTTGGTGGTACAGTAAATACTTGCTTGCTGTATACACAGGGCTTCCTGCTGGATTCTAAATACTATTTCCTTAGCTTCCTCTTTCTTGCCATCGAGCGTAAATTCCACCGGAGCAGGGTTGTCAATTTTCAATTCTGCAGTCCGCAGATGTCCTATAAAAGGAGGTAAGTTGCTAAGTTTTTTTTGAAGGGGAATCAGGCTCCGGAATAAGAACCATAAAAGTTCCAGGAGATTTTGAGGGCTAAGAACAAGAGTGTTAAATAACCCGTCATTCATTGCGTTCTCAGAGATTAAGCGTTTGGCTACTACCGAACCCAGCGGATGTTCTACCACGATGATGCCGAGGGCAGAAGTACTTATTATTTTCTCTTCTCCAGCACTTATCGTAAAAGCCTGGTGGGAAAGCGAAGAAAGCCTCCGGATATTTTTTAGAAAAGAATATACTTCAGAAAAGAAATTATTCGAATTATTATCTTTTGAGAAAATAAAGACATTACCAATGTTCACCGACTGAAACACCGGGATATCATTGCAGAAAAGCATGTCTAAATGTCTTGTTTCTCCCGTCTCTACAATTTCTTCTATTGCTGTTCCAAGATCGCTGGACAGGCCCAGACCTTTTATTGTATGTGTGTTTTCGGGATGTGGAAGTATCCCCACTTTCCATTCGTTTTTGGATGCCTGTGGCAGGAAGTCACGTAGATCTTCACTGTTAAGATAGCAACAAATTATATCATTTTCCAGGGGAGACAGCTCCGTCGGAGGATAAGTTACGGTCTTGACCTCTACAGATTCAAGTAGTGGTAAAATTTCTTCTTTTACCTGTTCCTGATCTTCCGGTTGATGTAATAAATATAGCATAGGCTATGTGATGGTTCTTAAGCCAAATTAATATAAATTACTACTACAGGTAAGTTTTTAACCTCAGTTTTGGAAAACAACTGATCTAAGGTTGAGATCAGGGGCACTTGCTAACGATATCATTAAAGTCAAACAACAGCTATCTCATCTGTTAGCCTGTAATTTTTGATAAACTCTAAAGCTGCGGAGAGTTAATAATGACAGTGTGTTCTTCTGAATTATCATATGAAAAAGGAAGTTCAAAGAAAAAATCATCAAGATTTTCTCCATTATTTACAGCTCTTAAAAGATACGGTGCTTCAGCTTCCAGATCATGAACGACTTTTTCTTCCCCTGTATTAATTATTCCATTGTTCACAAACCCGCGTGTATCCGTCGTATTGTTTACATATATGATAATCTCCTCTTCAGTTTCGTTCCTGACGACAAGGTCATATCGCATTATATCTTCAGTTGCATCATCGTCGTCGCTGCAGGAAAAGCTGCAAACCAGGAAGAGAGTTGCCAATAGGGAAACTATATACTTTTTCATTACTATAATTTTTTGTTTTTAATATAGCAAAGATTTTTTCGTATCTCTCCCAACAAGATTTTAAATTATGTTATAGTTCTCAATTTGACTGGAAAACCGGCAAATAATCATAAAGCTGAAAAGAGAAATGAAGAAAAACAGACTTATGTTACTTCTGAATTATGAAATCAATGCTGTTGTTTCGGCCAGAGAGTTGAAGTTCCCGCTACTTCAACACATATTGTTGATCTGGTTCCACGTGGATAAGCACATCAGAAATTTCAGGAAATTTTTCCTGTAATTCACTTTTTAGGTTATGAGCAATAGCATGACCTTTAGTAACTGTAATATCTCCTTTCACAATAAGATGAAGATCAATATGGAAAAATAATCCGGCTTTTCTCACAAAACACTTTTCAATAGCTATGACACCGTCCACAGAGTCTGAAATCGTCCTGATCTCTTCAATAAAATCATCATAGAGATGCTCATCCATAATTTCGCTTAGAGCAGGACGAAAAATCAGAAACGCATTGTAAACAATAAATCCTGAAGCTAATAAAGCCGCCCAGTCATCTGCAGTTTCGTAACCTTTGCCCATATAAACGGCGATGGAAATTCCAACAAATGCCATAAGGGAAGTAATTGCATCGCTGCGGTGGTGCCAGGCATCGGCTTTAAGGGAAGTACTGTTGGTAGTGTCACTTCTTTTTGAAACAAAACGATAAAAAAGTTCTTTAATGATTACAATAATTCCCAGAACTATAAGTGTATATTTTTCCGGGATTTTATGCGGTGTCTGGATGTTAATAATGCTTTCATAAGCAATAATGGTAGCAGAAACTAATAAAAATCCGACTACTGCAAAGGTGATTAGCGGCTCGGCTTTTCCATGGCCGTAGGGATGATTTTCGTCTGCCGGCTTGGTAGAGTATCTTATCCCGAAAAGCACTAAAACAGAAGAAAAGACGTCTGTAGTAGATTCTATTGCATCTGCAATAAGAGCATAAGAATTCCCGAATATTCCTGTAATACCTTTGGCAAGGGCCAGCAGAACATTCCCCAGTATACTGAGATATGTAGTCCTTATTGCTACTTGTTTTTTGCTTTCCATCTGCCAAAAAAGTGTAGTAAATTTTGGCGCAAGTTACATAAATCAACAGGAAAAATGCTTCTCATATTAGCAGAAACTGCGCTATTGATCCTTTGGAAAAGATTCCTTGCTGAGTAGAATTCCGTAGGGTTTTAGAGCAGGGACATGAAGCAAAATTACGGTGATAATCGCCATAATCGGGATGGCCAATACCATTCCTACAACTCCCCACATCAAGTTGCCAATTACTACAACGAGAATTACAACAAAAGGGTGGAGATTTACACGATCGCCAACTACGTAAGGTTCCAGCACATAACTTTCCAGAAATTGTGCAATTCCAAAGGTAATTAACACTCCAATTAGAACTCCGGTTTCTCCCGAGGTAAGATAACCAAAAGCCATGGCCATGGCGAGCCCTATCATATTTCCTATGTAAGGGATTAGACTTAAAAATGCAGCAATAATACTTACTAATACAAAATTATTAACTCCTGATATTCCTAAACCTACAGCGTACAAAATGGCAAGGAAGGCAATAAGCATTAATCTTCCAACCAGGTATTGGGGTGCAATTTCCGTACACTTACCAACAACTTTCTTTACTTTCTGTCGCTTTTCCTCGGGAAATAAATGCAGAATAAACTCATTCAGTTTATGCCTGTAGTTAAGAAGAAAGAAAATATAAATAAAGGTAAGTAGGTAATTACCAATGGCTCCCGTTAGCGTACCAAGAAAACTGGCTGCTTTTTTTCCTGAATTTTCTCCAGAACCTCCTACAATAGGAATATCAGTGTTTTTAGAAGTACTTCTAGAATCTGATATCTGAAGTTGCTCCTCATTTAAAGGAGTGTTTTTTTGTGCAAAATCCTTTAACTGCTCAATCTTGGGTTTCATGGTTTTCTTAATATCCGGCCACTGCTCTACGAAGTTTTTAAGTTGAAAAGAAACTAACGCAAGAAATCCAACAGAAACAAGAAAAATAAGGAAGGCGCTTATTAAAGATGCCGCAGACCGGCTAATTTTGCGCTCCATGATTCTGGCCAGAGGGAGCATTAAGAGTGAAAGGATAACGGCAGTTATGAAGGGAGATAAAAAGCCTTCCCCCTTTGAAAGTCCAAGAAATAAAAAATATAATCCTACAACAATTATCGTGGGATACAGGAGAAACTTTTTGCCTTTGGACATTTTAATCTGATTTTTTATGAAGATACAAAAGAACTAAGTCTTCATGTTTAAGAATTCGTTAAAGCAGCATCAGAGGATTAGCTCTCTTCTTCCTCAACCACTTTGGTCTTGGCAGGAGCGCTTATGATATTATGAATTTTTATATGCTGCAGGAGCATAATGGTTTTGCCGTCTTTAATTTCTCCTTTCGCTATTTTAGCATAGGCATCCTCAAAATCCATTTCCAATACTTCAATATCTTCCTGCTCTTCCTGCAGCCCACCGCCTTCACTCACCTTCATGTCTTCTGAATATTCTCCAATAAAGAAATGAATAAGTTCTGTGACAGATCCTGGCGACATATAAGAATCAAAGATTTTTTGCGCTTTGGGAATTCTGTAGCCTGTTTCCTCTTCAGTCTCTTTAATGACGCATTTTTCCGGATAATCTTTATCCAGTAATCCGGCACAGGCCTCTATCATCATGCCGCCGGGATTGTTGTTCAGATAAGTTGGTAAACGGAATTGCCTGGTGAGGATTACTTTTTTTGTGCACCTGTTGTATAGAAGTATACAGGCGCCGTCACCCCGGTCATAGGCTTCCCTGTTCTGTATTTCCCAGGAGCCGTCCCTTCTCTGGAAATCATAGGTTATTTCGTTTAATAAAGCCCATCTGTTTGATAATACTTCTGTTTTCTTAATTTTTATCTTTTCGCTCACACCTGTTTTTATTATTTCGTTTTTGTTGAAGGATACGGCCAACAATGTTACGCAAGGCTTTGCAAACTTTCTAATGCATTAGGTTTATTTTATAAAACTTATACCACTTTTAGGAAATTTTTAAATTGTATCTGGTCAGAAGGCCCGGTAAGCTCTCGAGTGAAAATTTGGCATTTTTAAGCCTGTTCTCTTCAGGATTTATCGTGATATTCTCACATTTTCGGAAATCTGCGCCTTCGAGGATAGAATTTCGGAAAGTAGCATTGTTCAGGTCCGCATTGGTGAAGATAGCACCGGTTAAATCTGCTCCGGAAAACTCTACCTGCTCCAGTTTGCAGTTATCAAACCTTGTTTTTTTCATTTTAAGCTGAAAAAATGAAGAAAAACTGAGATCACAGGCTTCAAACCTGAAGGAAAGCAGAAAATCACTGCATTCTTCAAATCTTAAGCCTAAAAGCTTACAATTCTTAAAGTTACAGTCTCTAAACGAAGTACCGTTTAGTGCGGAAGAACTAAAATCACAATCTTCAAATTCACATTCCGAGAAGATAACTTCTCCTAAATTCAGATTGGAAAGAACGCACCCTCTAAAATGGCAATTTTCGTATTCAGTAAAAGGTTTCTCGTTTCTGAAATCCAAACGTTCGTACTCCTGATCTGCTGCGTAGCTTTCATCCATAACGGCTACTCAGGAATTAGTAATCTGAATATTCAGTTGGATACAAAAATAGAATATCTGCATGGGAAACATTGTGGGAAGGATATTCAGGTCGGGAACTGAGTTCCTGCCAGCCTTCAGATGAGCCAAATTGTTCCCAGTGCTTGTCACGGCTTTCTTTATTGGGAAAAGTGGTCATGTACATAAGGTTGGGCATATCTGGTCCAGAAATTACTTCCGCATAAAAAACAGCGTTAAAACCAAGTTCATCAAAAATTTCCACTTCGCCGTCATTAAACATGTCCACCTTATTCTGAAAAAGCGTTTCTGTTGGAGATTCGTAACTACGCAACTCGTAAATCCTGTCTTCCCTTGGAACTTCTAAAGCAGAAGCCTGCATTTGCGGCATATCTTCAAAAGCTTTTAATAAGATGGACTGGAACCGAAGATATGGTGCATCTTCGTAAGCCGAATTTATAAAATTCTCAGCTTTCTCAAGAAAGTCGTGATTCTGTCCAAGTTCCTGGTTTAAATTTTTCCATTGTTCCAGCGAATTAAAAGGAATAAGCACATAAGTTTTTTTAATGGTGTCGTTTTCCTCGTACTGGCGCGGTTTAAATACTCCAATATTTTGGATTCCCGTTTCTTTTAAAGCAGGTAAATAAGCATTTTTTAGATAATCATCTGTTCGCTCTACCTGCGCTTCATCCTCGAAATGGTAAATTTTTAGCTGGTAAAATTCCTGATCTTGTGCATTGGTAATTGCCGTAAACAGTAAAAGGAAAAAAGCAACGGTAGGTTTGATGATTTTGATCATTTCTGAATTTTGAAGGGTGGAGTCACTAAGATATTCTAAAAAATGTAAAATCAGAAAGTAGTCCGGTTTTTCTTTTGTTGAAGCTACCCTCCTAAAGCGAATTCCTTCAGCACATCCCATGTTTTTCCGTTATGTTTAAAAAGCGTAAGGTTTTCGGCCACAAAAGAAGCACTAAATTCACGTTTCTTATATTCCGGCCAGGCATTTTTGAATTCTTTCCGGCTAAGATCACGTGTGGCAATAGTAATATGCGGATGGATATCTAAACTCTTTTCCCGATCTTCCATATAGATTGTTGAAGCTAAAACCTCCTGAATGTTTTTATGTAACTGAAGGACCGGCGAAGGGTTAGATACATTCACATAAATTACCCTGCCCGAAAAATTACCAAAGCCCGATAATTGTAGTTTTAAAGCATTGGCTTTATCGGCTATTTCCTGCAAAGCTTCTGTTAAAGCGCCTTCATTTTCCCCATCCATCTTAAACGGAATCTGAAGCGTGATATGTGCAGGTAATCTCAGTGCTTTTTCAGAATTGTACTTTTCTTTTATCTCTTCTTTTAACCTCCGTATTTCATTTTCCAGTTCATTATCAGGAACAAGAGCGATAAAATAAAGCGGAGCCTTCGTTTTTGCCATTTTCGTGCAGTTGTTCTAGTTCCAGTTTATTTTCAGGTACTTTTTTATACGATTTTTAAAGGCTTTAGGTTTTTCAGCATAAATGAGTGCTCCCTGCAGTTCAGCATTCGTCCTTAGATGGTCGCTGTATTCTTTTATTAAAGCGTGGATCATCTCTTTTTGCTTGTCATCTTTAAAGTTGAAGTCGGAATTCACTAATTTTTCATCCAGCAACATAAGATCGTGGTCGTCACCAAGATAATCGGCTAATAGATGAATTTCTGCCTCCAGAGTTTTGAAGAGTTCCGGCCAAACGTCCTGAAGCAGTTCACTGTGATGCCACAGGTATTTTGCCCTTTTTCGCCATTCATGAAAAGTTTCCGGATTAGGATTGGCATAAGCCTCTTCCAGGGCATTGGCTCCCTTTTCGTAAACCCTCTTAAGACTAGGCAGGATAACTGCAATATCTGAAGATTTTACCGGCCATTCTTCCAGTTTTTCCTTTGCATTCTGCAGTTCTTCTACAAGATGTTGTGAGAAAAAATCTTTTTCCTGAAGCTCTTCTGTCACCGTATCTCTTTCCTTTTCCAACTCCTGTGTAATGCTATCAAAAAATTTCACATAAACATGATCGCCATACCTTTCTTTCAGGATATCCACAGTTTCTATGTGTGCCGTAAGGTCTCTAACTGGCGCGAGTTCCCTTCCAAGATCCCGAAAGTAAACATTGATTTTTTTATATTTTTTCTCACCCATCTCGTCCCTTACAAGCCTGGCAAGTGCGCGGAGCTTCTTAAGGCGTTTGCGAATGTCGTGGACCGCTTCATGAATTTCTGCCTTTTTAAGAGAAGTAAGGCAGGCCTCTATTTCTTCAGAAGCAATTCTAGTAATGTTTTCGTCAAGGCTTTGCTGTTTTTCCAGTTTGTAGCTCATTTCCCGATTTTTTCCTTAAGATACAGAATAGCAGCAAAGAAAAAGGTTAGGATTTTATTAAAACTGAAGGTCTTTCGGGTGAAAGAAACGCTTTTTCAATAAAACTTCAGAAGAAATTACAGAAAACAGAATTTATTTACAATTTATATGTTCCTGCAAGGTTTTTTGAACCTTGTAGGTATGGCAAGTAAATACACCTACAAGGTTTCTCAAACCTTGCAGGAGGTAAAAGAAAAAAAAGAGACTGCTCTAAAATGCCAATTATCGACCTGCAGTTTGATCCATGGCTTATAAAGACTGTGCACTTTCCACATTAATGTCAAGATCTACGGGAACCTGGTGTTTTGACTCGCCACAATTAAAGTAACAGTGTGGTCAATTGGTTACTGTTTTGATCTTCTTATTTTTGTTGGATATTGCTGGGTATCGAAAATATCTACAATTTCGATCTGATTTTTATCTATGTTTATCCAATAAATAATCTTATAAGTCTGATGAACTAAATACCTGAATTTCAGTTTACTGTCCGCTAATAATTCTTCAATTTGTCCAATTTCCGGTTGCTTTAGAAGTCGAAGTGTTTCTGTGACTATTTTTCTGGTTTCGTTTCTTGCAACTCTGAGACTGGCGTTTTCTTTTAAATACTTAAAGTTTTTTTGAAGTTCATTTTTTGCGAAATCGGTCCAGAATATTTTTAGCTCCATTTTTCAATGTCAGCTAATAAATCATGTACCTCGGTAAACTTTCCTTCTTTAGAATCTTTCATGGATTCATCAATTCTTTTATTAAACTCCTTTACAGTCATAGGGGAAAATTCTTTATTTCCTGACAACTTTTGCTCTTTCTTTAAGAGGTTTTCAAACCTGGCAATAGCTTGCTCGCTTTGGAGTTCCAAAAAATCCTGAATAAATTCTATTTTTCTAGCCTCTAAATTCATGTTTCAGCTTTTATCAAAAATACAAATTCTAATTTTATCATTTTGTGCTGAACTAAAAATTTATCTTGATTAACTGGAAATGAAGGTGAAAAAAATGTCCTGCAAGGTTTTTTTGAACCTTGTAGGTATGGCAAGTAAATAAACCTACAAGGTTTCTCAAACCTTGCAGGAGGTAAAAGAAGAAAAAAGGAGACTGCTCCAAAATGCCAATTATCGACCTGCAGTTTGATTCATGGCTTATGAAGACTG
The DNA here is from genome assembly GCF_031846515.1 of Autumnicola lenta. NCBI lineage: Bacteria > Pseudomonadati > Bacteroidota > Flavobacteriia > Flavobacteriales > Flavobacteriaceae > Autumnicola > Autumnicola lenta. The sequence continues at coordinate 220,304 of NZ_JAVRHO010000001.1, read as the reverse complement.
TGCACTTTCTACATTAATGACAAGATCTACGGGAACCTGGTGTTTTATAAGATCGTCAAAGGTTTCCCTTTTTCTTATTAAATGTGCTTCGCCTTTGTACCACAAAACTTCTGCCGGGCGATATCTTGAGTTAAAATTGCTGGCCATAGAATAGCTATATGCCCCGGCATTGCTAAAGGCGAGAATATCACCTTCGGTAATTTCAGAAATGCGCCTGTTGCTGGCAAATGTGTCTGTTTCGCAAATATATCCTACCACAGAATAAAAACGTTCTTTCCCTTCAGGATTTGAAATATTGGCGATATGATGATGCGATCCATAAAACATGGGGCGGATAAGGTGGTTGAAACCTGTATCGATTCCTGCAAATACGGTTGAGGTTGTTTGTTTAATAACGTTAACGCGAGCAAGGAATTTTCCGGCTTCGCTTACTAAATATTTTCCCGGCTCGAAGGCTAAAGTAAGTTCCCGGCCGTATTCTTTGCAGAATGCTTCAAATTTTGAGGTAAGTTGTGCGCCAAGATCTTCAATATCTGTTTCGATATCCCCTTCTTTGTAAGGCACTTTGAAGCCGCTGCCAAAATCAAGAAATTCGAGGTCTTTGAAATTCCTGGCGGCATCAAAAAGAATTTCTGAAGCGTGTAAAAATACGCCGATGTCCAGAATGTCACTTCCTGTATGCATGTGGATGCCGTTGATGTTCATTCCGGTATTTTCTACAATCCTAAGCAGGTGCGGCATTTGATGTATGGAAATGCCAAATTTTGAGTCAATATGGCCAACAGAAATTTTGGAATTACCTCCCGCCATCACATGCGGATTTATCCTGATACAAACAGGAGTTTCAGGATGTCTCGTCCCGAATTGTTCTAAAATGGATAAATTATCGATGTTTATCTGCGCTCCCAGAGCGGCAACCTTTTCGATTTCTTCCAGAGAAACGCCGTTTGGTGTATAGATGATCCGGGAAGGATCCACACCGGCTTCAAGACCTAATTTTACTTCCTGGATGGACACCGTATCGAGTCCGCAGCCAAGAGAGTTGAGAAGCTTCAGAATAGAAATATTGGATAGCGCCTTTACCGCATAATGTATGCGCAGTTTTTCTACATTAAAAGCACTGGTTAAGCGGTTGTACTGTGAGATGATTTTTTCAGCATCGTATACATAAACCGGACTTCCAAATTCTTCGGCTACAGCTAAGAGGTCTTGATTGTTCATTTGTTCTGAATTATGAGGTGGCAAAAATACAGGAGAAATTGGATTTTCGGCAAACGGAATTTGAAAAATAACCAATTCAGTAAATTTGTTATATAAATCAGGTCTGCAGCGCTACTCTTTGTGTATTCCTTTTTCTAATCCAGATTACTCCCATGGCAATAAAAATACCTGCCCCTGCCATTCCGGCTCCAACCCAGTCTGCAGAGGTAAACCCATAACCATAGGCGATTGGCAATCCTGCAAGATAAGCTCCGGAAGCATTTCCCATATTAAAAGCACTCTGATTTAAGGAAGATCCCAGCATTTCTGATCCTTTAGCTGAATTTATCACCGCCATCTGAATAGGAGTGGAAAGCGTAAACGCTACCGTTGCGATGATGAAGGTCATCACGAGTACTGCAATTTTATCTGAAGCCAGATAAGTATTGGCAATAAGTACGATCACCATTAAAGCGAGACTGATTAAGACAGAATATATAGGAGAAAATTTTTCAGCAAGTTTAGCGCCAATCAGGTTACCCAGCACCATACCAAGCCCCGCAAGAATCATGGCGTAACTTACTATACTTTCCGGGTGACCTGCAACTTCAGTGATTAGCGGGGCTATATAGCTGTACCAGGCAAAAAATCCGCCGGTTCCCACGGTAGTAAGTAATATTACCATCCACAGTTCCAGTCTTTTTAAAACCTTCAGATCTTTTATAATTCCGTTGTTGGAAGGACGGGATAATTCCGGCATCCAGAATTTAATGCTCAGAACTGCCAAAACTCCGACTACACCCACAGCCATAAACGAGACGTTCCAGCTATAGTTATGTCCTAAATACGTTCCGAAAGGTACTCCCACGACGTTGGCAACGGTAAGCCCGGTAAACATTGTGGCTATGGCCCGTGCAGATTTCCCCGGCTTTGCAAGTTGCCCTGCAACTACGGCTCCAATTCCGAAGAAAGCACCGTGAGGTAAACCAGATAAAAAGCGGGAAATAAGTAGTAAGTGATAAGAATTGGCAAAGGCAGAAAGGGTGTTAAAAACCGTAAACCAAACCATAAGCAACATTAAAACTTTATGTGCAGGCCATTTTGATCCTATTCCGGTGAGCAACGGAGCGCCAACAACAACCCCAAGAGCATAAGCCGAGATGAAATGCCCTGCCTGTGGAATTGTGATATTAAGAGCAGTGGCGACATCCGGAAGGATTCCCATAATCACAAACTCGGTCATTCCAATACCAAATCCTCCAATTGCCAGAGCTAATAATGCTTTATTCATGCAAGAAAGTTAAAAGCGCAAAAATACGGGAGAATTCCTGATTAGAACAAAATAGACAGAGAAAGTTACGATAACCATATAGTTGATGGGGGGTGCTTAAAATATATGCCATATAATTAGAGGTGAGTAGTGGCTTTGTTCTTTAAGAAACTTTTGAGCGGTTATGAGTTAATCAAAAAAGATTGGTACAATACTATTGTATTTGTTACTTTTGTGAACCATAAATAATACAGAAGAAATACCTGATTATGAATATACACGAATATCAAGGAAAGGAAATACTGAATAGCTTCGGAGTTCGAATCCAAAGAGGGATTGTTGCTCACAATGCGCAGGAGGCAGTGAATGCTGCAAAAGAATTAACCGAACAGACCGGGACTGGCTGGCACGTAATTAAAGCACAGGTTCACGCCGGTGGACGTGGTAAAGGTGGTGGGGTGAAACTTGCCAAAAACCTTAAAGAGGTTGAGGAAATTGCACGAAACATTATCGGGATGGACCTGGTAACTCCGCAAACGAGTGCTGAAGGTAAAAAGGTACACCAGGTACTTGTTGCTGAAGATGTATATTATCCGGGGGAAAACGAGCCAGAGGAATATTATATGTCTGTATTGTTAAATCGTTCTACAGGTCGTAACATGATCATGTATTCTACTGAAGGTGGAATGGATATTGAAACTGTTGCTGAAGAAACTCCGCATTTAATTTTTACGGAAGAAATAGATCCTTCTGTTGGACTTTTAGGATTTCAGGCACGTAGAATAGCTTTTAATCTTGGTCTTAGTGGTACAGCTTTTAAAGAGATGGTTAAATTTGTAAGCTCTCTTTATACTGCTTTTGATAAATCTGATTCTTCGCTTTTTGAAATCAATCCGGTTTTAAAAACCAGTGACGATAAAATTATGGCTGTTGATGCAAAGGTAACTTTGGACGACAATGCACTTTTCCGTCACAAGGATTATGCTGAAATGCGTGATATACGTGAAGAAAATTCTACTGAAGTTGAAGCTAAAAAAGTCGGACTAAACTATGTAGCCCTTGATGGAAACGTAGGGTGTATGGTAAACGGAGCCGGACTTGCAATGGCAACAATGGATCTTATTAAGCAGGCAGGTGGTGAACCGGCTAACTTCCTTGACGTTGGAGGTACTGCAGATGCTAAAAGGGTAGAAGAGGCTTTTCGTCTTATACTTAAGGATGATAAGGTAGAAGCTATACTTGTAAATATCTTTGGTGGAATTGTACGTTGTGATCGTGTTGCACAAGGTATTGTAGATGCTTATAAAAATATGGGTGACGCTATAAATGTGCCAATTATCGTAAGGTTACAGGGAACTAATGCAGATGTTGCCAAAAAATTAATAGATGAGAGCGGACTTGGAGTGCACAGCGCTGTACAATTCCAGGAAGCTGCAGATAAAGTACAGGAAGTACTTTCTTAAATAAAGAGCTTAAGCTTAAGATTACTGAAGGCTGTCCAAAACGGGCAGCCTTTTTTATTTGCCCTTTCCCCGTCATCCGGTACAGTTTCTTTTAAGACTGATAAAAGACTATCCTCATAAACCTGAATTACCAGGATCAACAAAATCTGGTCAAAAGTTAAAAATATATTAAAGTAATTTTCTTTTTGTAACAGCGAAGGTTAAGTATCAGTCTTTTAAGTATAACCTTTAAATTTATTTATTATGAAAAGAATTCATGTTTTAATGCTGATGTTTCTATTTTGCATTGGCAGTGTGTTGACCGTAAATGCCAAAACGGTCACAGAAGATCCTAACGCTGTAAAAGTGGAAATCCAGGAGCTCTTAAAAGATCACAACCTGGAATTAGAGGAAGATATTGTCACCAGGGTGCTTTTTATGGTAAACGATGACAAAGAATTGGTGGTATTGTTCATTGATTGCAAGAACGAAAATGTGAAAGCTTATATTAGGAGCAGGCTTAACTACAAAAAGATTAAATCTTCCATGGACACCGACTTTGATAAGATTGTAATACCTGTTAAAATAAAAGCTTAACATCATTCATCTATTTATTTCAGTCAAAAAACGTTATTACACAAAAAAAGCTGACCAATTTGGTCAGCTTTTTTCTTTTTTTGAGAATTTTGATCTGTAGGTTATTCCCTCTCCGGATACCAATCCGCAAGAACTACTTCAATATCTTCATTTTCCTGGTTGACCAGTTCTTTAAACTTTTCAACGTCTGCCAGTCCGTCCTGTCCTCTGTAGTGGTAAGGGTAAACCTTATCTGGAGCAAATGCCAAAACTCCTTCCGCAGCCTGATCTACCGGCATTGTGTATGGTAAATTCATCGAAACCAGCGCTACATCAATATTCTGTAGATTTCTCATTTCCGGAATATCTTCAGTATCACCAGAAATATAAAGACGTGTACCATCTTTTTCCAACACGTAACCATTTCCGCGGCCTTTCACGTGCATGGCGTCTTCAGCTTCAGGTAAATTGTACATCGGCACAGCTTCAATAGTAAATCCCATATGCGCCATGCTTTCTCCGTTGTTCATTACAACAAGCCGATCGCTCATTTCCGCAGGTAATTGATCTTTTACCGCCTGTGGAACTATAATTTTAAGGCTATCGTCCAGTTCCATCGCCTGCAGGGTTTCGGCATCCATATGATCTCCATGAATGTCTGTTATTAAAATAAAGTCAGGCTCTTCAGCATCGCTAAATGCTTCAGCTCCACCAACAGGATCTGTATAAAATACTGCGTCACCCCATTTAAACACTGCAGTAGCATGAGAAATGGGTTCAATGTCTATTGAAACAGAATCCATTTCCTCCTCTACGGTGGTTCCTGTCATTTCTGTGACATCATTTTCTGCCTGCTCTTTTTGTTCATTTTTACAGGAGACAAGTAAAATAGCAAGCGTTAGAAGTGTAAATATTCTTTTCATAATTTGAAGTTTAAATGTAATTTATTGAACTTAAAAAGAGTATCAAAAAATGACAATTATTAGCATTATAGCTGCATGCGCTGCATAACAGCAGATTAGGTATAAATTTACGCAACCTGATATTGAATGGGTTTTCGTTTAATAAAGATTTAAGAAAGGTTCAGCTTTAATTTAATGTCTCCACGTGCATATGGGTTGTTTTCCTCTATGGGAATCTCCTCAAAACCGTACTTTTTATAGATGTAAAGGGCGTTTTCAAGTTTGCGACTGGAATATATAATAAGATGATCCCAATGCTGATTTTTGGCAAATTTCAGCGTATGTTCCATCAGTTTTTGCCCAATCTTCTTTCCCTGATATTCTGGTGCGACGGCCATTTTAGTGAGTTCATAAACTCCTTTCTTCATTTTCATCAAAGCCACGGTAGCGATAATCTTACCGGCGTCTTTTACGAAGAAAATGTTGCCTCCGGGTTGGATAATGTATTTATCGGGATTTCCCAGCACTTCTTCATCATGTGGTTCTACAGAGAACAGTCGTTCCAGCCATGCGAGGTTTAAATTTTTAAAGTTTTCGGCATATTGAGGAGCATAGGTGAGTATTTCCATTATTGATTGCAATTTTTCGGACAAATTTAGGAATTACTTATTTCTGAAAAGTTAATTTTCAACTTCTATTCTATACATAGCTGTGGTTCAGGATTAAAATTTTTAATTTAAGCTGAAAATCCTTCTTTTATGTATAAAGCAAAGCACATTGGCCTCCTTTATTCTTTAATGGTCATTTTCCTTTCGTCCTGTTCTGCAGTTTCAACAGAACAGCAGGACGAAATTATGATTCTGCCGCCGGAGGAACTTTACGGAGAGCTTTTTTATGACGTGCAAACCAAAGAAATCTTTCCCGATAGCAAAGCTTTTGTAGATGCCATACCAAAAAAGGATGTAGAGGAGATTAGAGAAGAATATCGTAAGCTGGATGATAAATCTGTAAACTCAATTTCAGCATTTGTAAAATCTAATTTTGAAATTCCGGGAGACACTGATATTTATAAGTCAGATTCTTCGTCAATTAATCAGCACATAAAAAAGTTGTGGAAAGTTTTAAAACGCCCTGCAGATGAACAAATTTCCGGTACACTTATACCTTTGCCCAATCCATACATCGTGCCCGGCGGGAGATTTAGGGAAATATATTACTGGGATAGTTATTTCACGATGTTGGGACTACAGGAAGATGGAGAGACAGAGACCATCCGGAATATGGTGGATAATTTTGCATACCTGATTAACACTTACGGATTTATTCCGAACGGAAACAGAACCTATTACCTTGGTAGATCTCAACCGCCATTTTTTGCAATGATGGTCGAGGTTTTGGCTGAAGAGGAAGGAGATGAGGTTTACTTGGAATATCTCGAGGAAATGCAGAAGGAGTATAATTTCTGGATGGCCGGTGTGGAAAATTTGAGTCAGGAGAATCCTGCCCATCGTCGTGTGGTTCAGATTGCTGAAGGAGAAATCCTGAACAGGTATTGGGATGATAATCCCGAGCCAAGACCCGAAAGCTATCGTGAAGATATTGAAACGGCTGAAGAGGCCGTAGCCGCTTTTCCTGAGTTAACCAAAGAGGAAGTCTATAGAGATTTGAGGGCCGGCGCAGAGTCCGCTTGGGATTATTCCAGCAGATGGCTGGATGCAGATGCTTCAGGCGATTTTAGTCTCTATACAATTTATACGACAGACATCATTCCGGTAGATCTTAATTCATTGTTGTATAACCTGGAAGGAACAATTGCTAAAGCATATCAACTTTCCGGCAATACTTTTGAAGCTGAAGAATTTAGAAATAAACAGCAAAGGAGAAAGAAACTTCTAGATAAATACTGCTGGAATAGTCAAAAAGAATTCTATATGGATTATAACTTCAGAAGAAATAAGAATACTGAAGTAGTATCACTCGCAGGAGTTTATCCGCTCTTTTTTGAGGTTGCAGCCCCCGGGAAGGCCGGCGAAGTAGCAGAAAAAATTCAGAGTGATTTTCTGAAATCAGGAGGTGTAGTGAGCACACTTAGTCACACCGGGGAGCAGTGGGATGCTCCAAATGGATGGGCGCCCTTACAATGGATTAGTATTAAGGGCCTAAGAAATTATGGAAAGGAGGCATTGGCAAATAAAATTAGAAATCGCTGGCTGGGGATTAATGAAGCTGTTTATGCCCGCACTTATAAGATGCTGGAAAAATATAACGTAGAAGACCTAACAAAGAAAAGTGGCGGGGGAGAATATCCTACACAGGACGGTTTTGGATGGACCAATGGCGTATACCAAAGGTTATCTGGTGAAAAGTAGTGGTCCGGTTTAATAATTAATTTATAACTTTAAGAAAAAAGCAGCATTTAGTAATTATGGAAGAGCTACAAGTTTATATAGAATACACAGCAAAATTTATAGAAGTAGCGGGTATACTCACTATTGTGATTTGGACTTCAATTGCCCTTGGCAGATTTCTCTTTTCTATACAGGGAACCAAACCACGTTCTTACCGGCTGCTAAGACAGGAATTAGGTAAAGGAATTCTTCTGGGACTGGAAATACTTGTAGCGGGAGATATAATTGCTACTGTAGTGACAGAGCCTACTATGGATAGAGTCCTCGCTCTTGGTGTAATTGTACTAATTAGAACCTTCCTTAGTTTTTCTATTGAACTGGAAATTGAAGGTAAATTTCCCTGGCAAAGAGAAAGCCATGAGAAAAGGCTTGATCGGGATGAATAAAAGGATGTCTTCTTCAAATTAAAATCAATTCTAATTTCTAAAGCACATCCTGATTCTAAAAGTGATAATTGCGTTTTGTAAAATCTACAGCGTGAATTCAGCTAACAATTTCTGAACTTCATAAATGTCCACTTTTTTGTTAAAACGTTTTGAAATGGAAGGTGTCTGTTCTCCTGAAATCCAGATTTTTAATTCTGCATCCAGGTCAAAACTTCCTGCAGTTTCTACACTAAACCTGGAAATACTTTTATAAATTACAGAAAAATATTCAATTTTTCTACCCGTTAATCCCTGCACATCAATAATAATTAATCTTTTGTTGGTGAAAATAAAGGTGTCTCTAATGATTTTGAATCCTGCTTCAAGAGTTTCAGAAGGAATTAAAAGTTTACCGTAATCTGCCTGAAGTTGATCTTTATCAATCGCACCGGCATTTCCTAAGAGGGAAGAAAGTATACTCATATCTACAGCAGTAATTAATTTGGTATACAAGTATATTCTAATTTGATGAAATTAGGAACTTCCCTACAATGTTTTTTCAAGAATAGAACGGTTATGGTGCCAACAAAAAAGAACATCAGCTGTTCCAATTCGGAGTCAACTGATGTCCTAATCCATTCTAAATAATCAAGCTAAAGTTTTTAAAGAAAAGAAGAGTATTTATTTTGTAAAGCTGGTTACAACGTCAACTTCATCTTCCTGTTCAAGTGTGCCGCGGTGTGTATTTATGCTACTACCATTTTGTACAACTACTACCCAATTAATTGGTCCGGTAGAAAAATAGTCGGAATAATAATGGACTTTAACAGTGTATTCACCACTTAACAAAGTTGATCCTTCGGGATAAAAAATGTTTTCGGGGCCAAAGCCTTCTACGTTGTCGTAATCAAGAAATCCTCCGGTTTCAGAAGCCTGATTAGCATAATAAATTTTATTCCCGTCCGGCTCTTCCAGCCAAAGGTCCACGTCTGAGTTGTCCTGATCCCAGGTAAGGGTAATGGTGACATTTCCTGTTCCTGTAGGAACTGCTCTTATCTGTACCTTTTGGGGTGGAGACCATAGCTGTAGATTGCTGAAATCTACGGGCGCGCCCTGCATAGGCATTTCAAAGGTCTGCACCGTTGCTTCCTGGCTGATAGTATTTGGTATCAATGCGTGAGCTGTTAATCTTATTGGAGGATTAGGCCTACACCAGTTTACTTCTGTTTCCTTAGAAGTTGCCATGCGTTTCATTGCTCGCCGGGCCACTTTTGGGTCCGAGGACATTCTCAGGTTATCATTATCATCGCGGGAGTAGGGAATTTCAAAATATTCATCGGTGCCGTCAACCTTTAGAAAGAGAATTCCTGCTTCACCTTTTGCTCTTGCAGTAAAGTTGAATTCAGAATTAGGAGTCACGATTACACTTGTGGTCTGAACCTCTAGCTCACCTCCGTATTCGCCGTTACCAGGGTATGGGATATCTCCTGTTTTTCTTGTTCCGCCTTCTACTTCAAGAGCTTTGCTTAAAGAAGTAGCATCGGTTATTTGGATTTCGGAATTTTCTTCTTCCTCTTTGTCAGCCTCACTACAGGAAATCGTGAAGATGAACGCCGGAAGGCACAGTAATAATAGTAATTTGTTTTTCATAAAAAAAGGAATTGATTGGTTAGTGTTAAAGATCATTTTACTAGTTGGTTTTTCTTAAACTGTATAAATAAAAGTACCCTGAAAGTGTGCAGGACACAATACCCAGTTTTAGGTATATTTAGAAATGAGCTCAGGTATGTTCTTAAAGCTTTCAACATTGACTAATTTTGGAGAAAGGAAACAAGTGTTAACCAAAGCTCTTTTTAAATTATTCTTTTTACTTTAGAAAAAAATTAAAAATAGGGTTATAATAATCGGAATATGATGAAGAAATACAAAGGTATTAATACCATCTGTACCCACGTGGGTGAACTAAAGGACGAACAGTTTAAGGGAGCAGTTTCCCCTCTTTACATGTCCACTTCTTATGCTTTTGAAGATGTTGAAGTTAAGCGTTATCCGCGCTATTTTAACACGCCAAACCAGGTTGCCCTGGCCCAGAAAATGGCAGCTTTGGAACATGGTGAAGCTGCGCTTATTTTTGGTAGCGGAATGGCTGCAGTGAGTACTTCAATGATGGCTTTTTTACATAATGGAGATCATGTGGTACTCCAGAACACGCTGTACGGAGGGACGAGCAACCTGGTAGTGGAAGAATTTGACAAATTTGGGATAGAATATACGTTTACAGAAGATTATAGTCCTGAATCTTTTGAGAAGGAGATAAAAGATAATACGAAGGTGATATACATTGAAACTCCTTCTAATCCGCTGCTCACAGTTACAAATATAGAAGCTATAGCGAAAATTGCCAGAAAACATGGGCTGGTAAGTATGATCGATAATACGTTTGCCTCACCGGTAAATCAAAATCCTATAGATTTTGGTATTGATATCGTGATCCACTCCGCAACTAAATATATGGGAGGGCATAGTGATATTCTCGCCGGTACTGTAATTTCTTCGGAAGAACATATCGACAAAGTGTTTCAACTAGCCAAAAATTTTGGTGGCAGTCTGAGTGACTATACAGTTTGGCTCCTGGAAAGAAGTTTAAAAACCATGGGGCTTCGCGTTAAGGCGCAAAACGAAAACGCACAGGAATTGGCAGAATTTCTGGATAAAAATGAAGATGTGGCAAGGGTTTATTATCCCGGCTTGCAATCTCATCCAGATTACAAGGTTGCGGCTGCTCAAATGAAAGGTTTTGGCGGAATGCTTTCTTTTGAACTAAATGAAGAGTTGAATGCAGATTTATTTCAGAAGAAACTGAAGCTGATCAAATCCTCAATGAGCCTTGCCGGTGTCGAGTCAACGATTTTGTCTCCATCCAAAACTTCCCATGGATTACTATCTCCGGAAGAAAGGGAGAAACAGGGAATAAGAGACGGATTACTGCGATTTTCAGTAGGCATTGAAGAAAAAGAAGATCTTATAGAGGATATTAAACAAGCCATTGAAGCAGTGAGAGCTTAGGAAAAGCAGAAAGTAATTGAAGGTTATTTCGGATTCAATCGGTATTGGCGAAAAGTAAAAAGAAAAAATGAAATTAGATATATTGGCTGTAGGATCACATCCAGACGATGTGGAGCTTAGTTGTTCAGGAACTATAGCAAAAGAAGTAGACCGGGGGAAAAAAGTAGGGATCCTGGATTTGACAAGGGGAGAACTGGGTACGCGCGGTACTGCAGAAACACGTGACAAAGAAGCAGCAGATGCAGCGAAAATACTTGGTGTAAAAATGCGTCATAACCTGGAATTCAGTGATGGTTTTTTTGTAAACAATACTTCACACCAGCTGGAAATCATTAAAATCCTAAGGAAATATAAACCTGAAATAGTGCTTTGCAATTCCGTGGAAGATCGCCATATCGATCACGGGAAAGGAGCAAAATTGGTAAGTGACGCATGTTTTTTAAGCGGCTTAAGAAAAATTGAAACTTATCATGAAAAAGTAAAGCAGGAAGCCTGGCGCCCAAAACATGTTTTTCACTATATCCAATGGAAGAATCTGGAGCCTGATTTTGTGGTGGATATTTCGGGTTATATGGATATAAAAATGGCAGCTGTCAAGGCCTATAAAACTCAGTTTTTTGATGCGGAAAGTAAAGAGCCGCAGACGCCTATTTCCAGTAGTAACTTTTTGGAGAGTATTACTTATCGGGCAAGGGACTTAGGCAGACTTATTAATAAAGAACATGCTGAAGGCTTTATCGTAGAGCGGCATGTAGCCGTAGATTCGGTATTTGACCTGATATAAATAATAATTTTTTCTTTGGGAAATTATAGAAATAACTTACATTTGCAACCGCAATTAAAATGGTGGTTGTAGCTCAGCTGGTTAGAGCGCCTGATTGTGGTTCAGGAGGTCGCCGGTTCGAACCCGGTCTTCCACCCTTTAGAGGCTCCTTAGGAAACTAAGGAGCTTTTTTTTGCCCAAATCCGGAGTAAAAGGAGCCATAAACAACTCGATTTGATTTACAATACACTGTTTGATTAGTTTTTTAAAGCTCCTGTAAAACCCGGATCTAAAAGATTGTAAAGGGTCATGCCTTCAAAATGACAATTATCCACTCAGTAATTTCTTCTTCTCTCTATTTCTTTAAGCGCGGCGTTCTATATGTTTTATAAAATTTTAATAGAAATACCTTTACCGCACGCAACCTTCTAGTGGAAATTGTATCTATTATTAAACGATAAATTATGAAACTATTTCTTCAATTAACTGCGTTAGCCTTTGTTTTACTTTTTTCCGGATGTGAATCTGATGATGAAGAACAGTTAAAAGTTTTGGATTTAACCACTACCAATCTTGTAGGTACGTGGAAACTTTCAGAAACCTATGTAAGTCCTGGTGGAGAAACTTCGTGGCAGCCTGTAGAGGATGGAAGCTCTTATACTTTTACTCAGGAAGGAACTTTTACTTCAGATAACAATGAGAATTGTGCAGAGGGAGAATATACAGTAGCCGATGATAATCTGACGCTAACTTACACTTGCGAAGATTTGGAGGAAGGACAAGCTGATGTTTGGAATCTGGCAGTGCATTCACTTACAGAGGAAACACTTATTCTAAGCGGCATTGGTTGCATCGAGGCCTGTTTGTATAAGTACAAAAAAATCTGATTCGGAATTAATCTACCTTAGTTTTTAAGTTCTCTGGCAATTATTCACCTTATCTTCTTTAGCGTCTCTTTCTTTTATCTTGTATTTTTGGAAAAACTGAAGAAACACAATGAATTCAAGAGAGGAGCAATTAAAGGCCTTCGAGCGCCTTCTGGATATTATGGATGAACTACGGGAAAAATGCCCGTGGGATCGTAAACAGACGATGGAATCGCTGCGACACCTCACCATAGAAGAAACCTATGAGCTGGGTGACGCCATTCTGGATAAGGACATGGATGAGATAAAGAAAGAACTGGGAGATGTTTTGCTACACCTTGTGTTTTACGCAAAAATTGGAAGTGAGACTAATGATTTTGATATTGCCGATGTTTCTAATTCAATTTGCGAGAAACTCATTTCCCGGCATCCGCATATTTATGGGGATGTAAAAGTAGCTGATGAAGAAGAGGTGAAGAAGAACTGGGAAAACCTGAAGCTGAAAGAAGGAAAAAAAAGTGTGCTGGAAGGTGTTCCCCGTTCCCTGCCGGCCATGGTCAAGGCTAACCGGATACAGGATAAAGTAGCCGGAGTTGGATTTGATTGGGAAGAACCGCAACAAGTATTTGAAAAGCTTCAGGAGGAGCTGGGAGAACTTCAGCACGAAGTAAATTCTGATAACAGAGACGAAATAGAAGCGGAATTTGGTGATGTTTTGTTCTCGATGATCAATTACGCCCGCTTCCTCAAGGTCAATCCGGAAAATGCCCTGGAAAGAACTAATAAAAAGTTTATTAAGCGTTTTCAGTACCTCGAAGAAAAAGCAAAGGAAAACGATAAAGCATTAAAAGATATGACGTTGGCTGAGATGGACCTTTTCTGGAATGAAGCTAAAAAGCTTTAGTGCGGAGCAGTAAAGGGTGGAGAGTGAAGAGTCGATAATTTTTACTCTTCACTCTTCACTTTCCATTTTATAACCTAGTACAAGGACTTCACTTTTTGTAACTTCTTTTTCCAGACTTCCAACTGTGCTTTGTGGTCATTAATATTCTTGTGTACGTCCTGTACCAGTGGGTTATCTTCATCTACATTAGAAAAGAACTGAAGGTTGTTCTCGAGCTGTCTAATTTCGGCAGTGGTTTCTTCAATTTTCTTCGTTAAGAAATAATGCTCATTTCTGATTTTTTTCTCGTCATCTTCATCATTTAGCGCCTGGATCTTGTTCTCGTACTTCATCATTTCAGCTTTAGTACGGTTCACATCAAGTTTTCCGAATAACTGATCTAAGACTTTATTGAATTTCCCTTCAATAAAACGCTTGCTGTAAGGCACTTTACCAACGTTTTTCCATGCGGCAATATATTCCTTTATTTTTGCCAGGTCATCTTCTTTTTTGCCTGTAAATTCAAGAGCTTTTAATTTGTCCAGGATATCTTTTTTCTGTTCAAAAGCTTCGGTTTCTTCTTTGTTTTCTTCGTTTTTACTGGCATGTAGTCTGTCAAAATAATGGTTGCATGCAGCCTTAAACTGTTTCCAGACTTTATCACTGTCTTTTCTGGGAACATGTCCAATCTTTTTCCAGTCTGCCTGGATTTTCTTCATTAAGGGAGTGACAGTTTTGAAATCGTCACTGTCTTTATTATCATCTGCAATTTTTATAAGCTCACGCTTTTTCTCAAGATTGTCGTACTGCTGCTTTTTTAGGTTTTTGTAGAAGTTGTTTTTGTTCCGGTTAAATTTGCGAACGCTCTGTTTAAATTCGGTCCAGGTTTCTTCATTTTTAGCTCTTGGAACTTTTCCGGCTTTAAAGAATTCTTCTCTTAAAGCCTCAAGTTCCTTGATCTTTTGTTGCCATTTGTTATGGCTGTTATAATCCTCTTCAGCAATTTCCCGGATCTTACCTATGATTTCCTGTTTTTTAATCCAGTTCTTTTCATAAACCTCATCTAGGTTATTAAAGTACTGCTGTCGCTTATCGTGTATTTTTTTGGTCGCATCACTAAACCTTTCCCAAATATCTTCCCGGTATTCCTTTCCGACAGGCCCCAGCTCTTCTTTCCACATTTTGTGAAGCATTTGTAGTTCACGAAAGGCGCGGTTAACATCTTCCTCTTCTGCCAGCTCTTCTGCGCGATCTATAACTTTGAGTTTTTGCTCCAGGTTGTGTTTAAAATCTAAGTCTCTGAATTCTCTGTTTAGATGGAGGAAATCATAAAAATTCTCTACGTGGTGATGGTAAGTATTCCAGACATTATTGTAACGATCACGGGGGATTGCACCCGCCAACCTCCATCGATCCTGTAAATCCTTAAAATGTTTATAGGTGGTGTTAATATTTTCTTCAACATCGATAAGCCCTTTGAGCTCCTCGATAATTTCAAGACGCTTATTCAGATTTTGATTGAGGTCCTGCTTAAGTTTTTTATAGTAAAGATTTCTTTTCTCCTTGTAATCAAAGTAAAGATCATTAAACCTTTTCTTGAGTGGAGTGGAGTAGTGGAAGTCAATAATATTACCGCCATCTGCAAGAAACTCTTCTTTCTTCTCTTCCAGCTCTTCATCAAACTTAGCATTAAACTCCGCTCTTATTTCAGTAACGTGATCTTTAATTGCCTGCACCTTTTCCTTTTTCAGTAAAGCTTCCAGTTCGTCCGTCAGCTGTTCCTTACTCATGGAATGGTAATCTTTCTTCTCAATATCGTGTCTTTCAACTGCACTTTCATCCTCGCTGTCTTCAGCGACTGCTTCATCAACGTCTTCCTGGTGACTTTTAAAAGTCTTTCGGTTTTCATTCACCATTGCACCGGCTACATCTCCCTCCATATCTTCATCGTGCTCAGTCTCGCTGTTCCTGTTTTTAGCAGATAAATCTTGCTGTTTTTTGTTTTCCTGAACAAAGGCATCTGCAGAATCATTGTCAGAATCCTTGCCTTTTTCAAGTTCTGAAACTTTAGAAGCTGCAGCACGTTTTTCTTCTTCTGAAGCGGGGTCTGCCTCAATCGCGTCCGGCTTTGCAGTGTTTATCTTCTCCTCCAGGCTTTTCGACTGCTCCTCTTCTTTATTACTGTCAAAAGTAGGGTTCGCAGCAGTTACGTCTTCCTGCTTCATATTTTCCTGTACGATAGCATCTGCCGTGTCATTCTCGTTCTCTTCATTTTCTTCTTCGGAAGCTGAAGATGCCGCAGTGGATTTGTCTTTAGCTGAAGCAGGCGCGTTAGAATTGCCATTTCCAGCAGGCTGAGCTTTTTCTGTATTCTCAACAGGTTCAGAAAATGAATTTTCATCAGTGCTTTCTTCTGCTGCCTTACTTTCACTTTCCTTCATAGCTCCTTTTTCTGAATTGGTATTTTCAGAAGCATTAGGATTAACGCCGGAAAGGTTTTTATTTTCCTTATCATTTTCTTCGTGAGACATATCGTTCAGTGTTAACGTTCGTCGTAAAGTTTATGCCTGAAAGATAACAACTCCCCTAAAATTGGGCAAGGGATTGAGTCTATTTGTAATGAGATGGAATAAAAGGAAGAGGATATCAGATATTCCAGATTTCCCAGGCTTTTTCTGCTTGTAATTGCAGCATTTGCAGACCGTTACTGGTAGAAGCACCGTTTTTTGCCGCCAGTTCCATGAATTTTGTGGTCGACGGATTGTAAATTAAATCGTAAGCCAGATGATCCTGAGTTAAATAGTGGTAAGGAATATCGGGATGATCTTCAGTATTTGGAAAAGTTCCTAAAGGAGTGGTGTTGATTATAATTTTATACTTCTGAAGGATTTCCTCATTTAGATCCTGATATGAGACCTGGTCTGGCCCGGGTTTTCTGGAAACGTAAAGGTACTTTATTCCGAGTTTTTGAAAGGCAAACGCAACTGCTTTCGAAGCTCCGCCCGTACCCAGGATTAAAGCACGATAATTGCCATTTTTAAGCATCGGCTTTATTGCGGCTGTAAATCCAACATAATCTGTATTATACCCGGTAAGGCTTTTGTCTTCTTCAATTTTAACGGTATTTACCGCTCCAATAGCTTCAGCATTCTCATCAAGACGGTCCAGATAGTCCATAACCGACTGTTTATACGGAATTGTAACATTTAAGCCCTTCAAATCTTCATTTTGCTGAATTACAGATTCAAATTGGCCAATTTCGGCAATATCAAAATTACGATATTCAGCATTTATAGCTTCCTTCCGAAACTTTTCAGAAAAATAGCTTCTGGAGAAAGAATAATCAATGTTTTTTCCGAGGAGTCCGAATAATTTCATGGTTTTTTAGCTTTTTTCTCATACCACGCGAGCGCAAATACGATAAATATTCCAAATAATATAAAGAAAATGGCAATCCAGGTTTGCTCATTGGCAAAATCAGGAAAATACCTGTCATAGTTGTCAATAATTCTGTTTCCCTGGCTGTCCGTAAGAATATTTCCGAAGTTGTCTACTTTAAAAATGGCTTCTTTCCACGGCCAAACCACTCCAAGTGATCCCGTGATAAAGCCAATTATCACTGCGAAGGTATCTTTTTTATAACGTTTTAAAACGTAACCGAGCAAATGCGACAGAGAAACAAGGCCGGCCAGCGAACCCACTGAAAAAACCACCAATACCTGTAACATTCTTAGCCGTTCCTGGTTGTTGAGAAAGTCGAAATGCAAGCTTAAGATGTCGGCTACTGTATCGTACAAAGCATTTACAGATTCTACGAGTAACAGTACATAATTGCCAAGTAAAATGAGAATAAAAGATCCGGAGAGGCCTGGAAGTGTCATCCCGGAAACACTAATCATCCCGCAGAAAAAAACAAACCATAAATTGTCATTTTCTTTAGCGGGTTCCAAAAAACTAATTGCGACGCCTAGAGTTATTCCCGCCAGGACAAAGAGAATGCTTCTTTTGCTCCACTCATCAAAATCTTTACTGATGTAGTAAATGGAGCCAATAATCATCCCGAAAAATGCGGCCCAAACGTAGAGCTCGTAATAAACAATAAGGTAATCGAGGATTTTGGATACACTAAAATAACTTATTAGCATACCTAAAATAAGAAGCCCAAGAAATTTTCCGTTTATATATTGAAAAAGACTCCGAAACCTGCCGCTTACAAGCAGTTTAAAAGCTTTAAGATTTACCTTTTGAAGAGAATAAATAAATTCTTCATAGAAGCCGGCGACAAAAGCAACGACACCGCCAGAGACACCGGGTACCTTGTTGGCAGCTCCCATGGCAAGGCCTTTGAGCACTAAAAAGAATTTATCGGTAAAGGTCCTAGTCTGCTGCATTAGCACTCAAAGGTTTTTGACTGGCAAAATATTCGAGGGCCAAAATAAGT
Organism: Autumnicola lenta; assembly: GCF_031846515.1. Lineage (NCBI taxonomy): Bacteria > Pseudomonadati > Bacteroidota > Flavobacteriia > Flavobacteriales > Flavobacteriaceae > Autumnicola > Autumnicola lenta. Next base: position 202,122 of record NZ_JAVRHO010000001.1, on the reverse strand, counting down.
AAGAAACCTGCCAACATTAGGATAACTGCAAAGAAGGTGTTAGGTTCTCCTTCAAAATTCCATGGTAATACAGATGTTTCTCTTAACACAACTTCTTTGTCACCATAAGTGGCTGTTTCCAATACTTTTTTCCAGGGCCATATTTTATTCAGCGAGCCGGCTATAAAACCTGTAAGAACAGCCAGGGTAATGGTGCTATAATTTGTAAAAAGCCATTTAAGTAAGCGGGAGAAGGTAAGTAAACCAAAAACAGCTCCAGTGGCAACGACCGCCAGGGTCTTGATATCGAAATTATGCGCTGCTTCACTAATCGTCTTGTAAGATCCCAGAAGTAATAAAATAAAAGCTCCAGAAATCCCCGGCAAAATCATGGCGCACACTGCTACAGCCCCGGCAAAGAACAAAAAAAGAGAACTGGAACTACCGGCCATTGGCGGGAGAGAGACGATATAAAAGGCAACCAATGCTCCAATAAGTAATGCTATCACAACCTTAAAATTCCATTCAGGGATCTGTTTTGCCACAAACCAGATGCTGGCCAGGACCAGGCCAAAAAAGAAAGACCAAATTAGGACGGGATGAGCTTCCAGAAGATAGTTGGTAAGACGCATGACAGTGAAAATACTGATTAAAATCCCTGATAAAAGAGCAACAAGAAAAGAACCATTCAGTTCCTTCCACATTGCAACGAATCCGTCTTTTTTCCAGATTTTAAGCAAGGAAATATTTACTCCGCCAATGGTGCCAATAAGTTCTTCGTAAATCCCCGAAATAAAAGCTATAGTTCCCCCAGAAACACCAGGAACAACGTCTGCAGCCCCCATAGCCATACCTTTTAATGTAATTGTAAAATAATCCCTGATACTTCGCTGCATGTTCTTAAATTAAGATTCAACCAAAGGTATAAAAAAGTTAAAGGTGGAAAGTTTAAAGTAAAACGTAAATATAGAAACTTAACGAGACAGGAATAAAATGATTTACAAAAATATATGCATTCTATGTTATCAGTTTCTCAGATTTAAGACAGCTTTTAGATATCTGAGTGATTTAAAGGAAGAAAAGTAGTTGTCAAAGGTTATAGAAATGAAAGTTTATCTTTGGTTGAAAGCTGGATGAAAAAAAATAAAGAGATATATCCACAGGAATTTTATGTTTTTCCGGGAAACTTAGGAGGTTTTTACGTAGGAATTGATAATCTCCTTTACGCTCTTGCGCCTAAAAATAGTAGGAAATAATTCTTCTATAATGATGTAGTATTCTGCATCAAGTTTAAGGCCGTTCTTCAAATGGAAATATGCTTTTTCTCCTTCGTTAAGGGAGAAGAATAATCCCGCGAGGCGGTATTCAATTTCGGCAGTTTCAGGATAAAATTCCATTGCCTGCATCAGGTTTTGAATGGCAGTTTCAAATTCTCCCAAATCTATGAGAATGTCACACCGTTTGATCCAGGTTTCCAGCTCATAATTTCCCAATTCCAGGCTTTTCTTGTAGCCTTGTTCAGCTTCTTCGTAAAAGTTTAACCGATTATTAATTTTCGCGTATCGTTTCCAGTAAAGCACGTTTTCTTCATCTATATTAATTGCTTTGTTGATATAGTAAAGTGCTTTTTGATAGTTGCGTTTTTTGATGTAGAAATCTGTAATGGCAATCCAGCCTTTGTCAAGAAGCGGATCTTCATGTACCGTCTTTTTAAAATTATCCAGCGCCAGCTTGTCTGCTCCAAGTTTCTCAAAACATTTTCCAATTCTCAGATAAGCAAAAGAAGTGGGGTCGTCCAGCTCCAGTGTTATACGGTAATTCTCAATAGCTTCATTGTAACGGCCAAGCTTTTCCAGCACCTTTCCTTTTTCAAGGTAGGCACCAATAAAATAGTCGTCACTAATAATGGCGAAATCAAATGCTGTAAGTGCTTTTTCGTAGTCCTTTAGATCAAAATACTGTTTTCCAACCTGGTGCCATGCCACTTCGCAATATGGATTCTTGTTCAGGTACATGTTGAGATACTCAATTGCTTCATTTTTTTGATCAAGAAAATCAAAGCAGTACATCGCGTTATACAATGCCGAATAGTCTTCCTCATCTGCTTCCAGGCACTTCATAAAACTATACTTGGCATTTTCGAAATCTTCAAGAAAAAGATATTCCATTCCTATTAGGGAATGCACATCGGCTTCATCTAAGGTTATTTCAAGAGCCATTTCGAGCGCATGAATAGCAGCCTGGTGGTTGTCCCTCTTAGATAATATTTGTGCTTTTTGAATATACACCTCTTCATTGGAAGCTTCCAGTCCCTGGAGCTCATTAAGCAATCCATCGGCCAGATCCAATTTATCTTCAAAAACAAGGATTTCTACCTTAAAGAGCTTAAGATTTGTGGAGGTTGGGTGTTGCGCGAGCCCTAATTTGACAGCCTTTTTTGCCAGTGCAATTTTGCCGTTCTCCAAATAATGATGAATGATGTTCTCAAACTCATTCGAGTCAAAGAAAAGAACATCGTTTGTTTTCAGCATCGATTCAAAGCGGGTAAGCGAGAAATTGTTTTCTTCGTTATGGCTCAATTGCATAAACAAGGTGTTACGGGATTTCTACTGTAATAAAATTAAAAATCATAACAAGCGTTTCCGGCAAATGGTAATTTTGTTGTTAACAATTTAATCAACAGGAGCGGCCGCGCTCATATATTTCTTCCAGTAGGTCAATAATAATGCCACAACCTTCTTTTATTTCTTCTACTGAAATAGTTAGTGGAGGAGTGATACGAATTGCTTTCTTTTCAAATAAAAGCCAAAATAAAATTAGTCCTTTATCTTTTGCTTTAAGTATGATTTCTGAAGCAATTTCCTCAGAAGGTACAAGGGCTGCGAGCATCAAACCTTTTCCGCGTACTTCCGCTATTAGCGGGTGCACGAGCAATTCGCGGAACAATTTCTCTTTCTGCAGAGTTTCAGGAATTAAATCTGTTTCCGTTATTTCTTTTAATGTTGCCAAAGCGGCAGCCGCAATTACCGGATTGCCCCCAAAAGTGGTGATATGTCCCAGTTTCGGATTGTCTGCCAAAAGGTCCATTAATTCTTCTGAAGCAGCAAAAGCACCTATAGGCAACCCGCCACCCATACCTTTTCCTAAAGCAACAATATCTGGTGTAACATCGAAATTTTGAAAGCCAAATAGTTTGCCTGTTCTTCCAAATCCCGGCTGAATTTCATCCAGAATTAATAATGTTCCGGTTTTTTCGCAACGCTCTTTCACCTTTTTCAGAAAATTGTTTTCCGGAAGAATAAAACCCGCACCTCCCTGGATCGTTTCCAGGATAACACCTGCTGTGTTTTCAGTAATTTTCTCCAGATCGGCTTCATTATTAAAAGTAATAAAGGAAATATCTCCAATTAATGGTCTAAAAGGAGCCATGCGTTCTTCCATGCTCATAAGGCTTAGCGAACCCATGGTGTTGCCGTGGTAAGCATCTTTGGCTGCGATAATTGCACTACGTCCTGTAGCTCTTCTGGCAAGTTTTAACGCGCCTTCAATAGCTTCGGTTCCCGAATTGGTCAGGTATGTTTTTTTGATATTATCGGGAAAGTATGTGGCGAGAAGCTTTGCAAGTTCCACCGCTGGTTCCTGGGCATATTCTCCATAGACCATCACGTGCAGGTATTTCTCTGCCTGATCTTTTATTGCATTTACTACTGCAGGATGGCAATGACCTAATGAACATGCCGAAACTCCAGCCACGAAATCGAGATGTTTTCTACCGTCTGTAGTATAAATATAAGAACCCCTGGCATGTGAGACTTCCAGCCCCAGTGGATGTGGAGTGGTTTGCGCCTGGTATTTTATAAAATCTTCTTTCAAATCTGCTCATTTTCGTCCTCAGAAGATGTGTTCTTCAATTGGTTTACAGGCTGGATTTCTTCCTGTTCTCTTCTGGGCAGATTTCTGGAATTCTGAAGATCTTCGGGTTGCAGTCTGGAATTTTCATTCAGCAAAAGATCATCGTCTTCCCGCTCATCAAAAAATTCTTCCTGCTCTTCCGGTAAAGGAATGCCCTGAATCCGGACAAGTTGAGGTACAGGCTTTCCTTCAAAAAGGTCTTCCTTTGTCGTTAGCCTTTCTTCGCCCCGCCAGTTAAAACCAATAAGTAGTCTTTGATTTATGGGAAATTCTTCTTCGGGATATAATCCGCCTTCAGGATCGTCAAAATAATAAATTTCATCTATATCCTGCTCACTGAACAAAATCCTTATAGAACTTGATACTGTTCGGTTTATCCCTATAAGTTCCTGTTGTTCGTTGCGCATGTAATTCAGCGTTTCAGTATTCTTGTTTATGTCTACCTGATAAATGTCGTTTTCGCGAAACAGTCCTACCAGTTCCATACCCTTTACCTGATTGTAACCTTCAACAGTATCCTTTTGAACCAGAAAAGCATTGTCGAATACCATTAATGAGTCCAGTTGTTCGGTATCAGGATTAGATTTAAGATGAATAGTGTCTCCGGTCATCTGGCTTTCTCCAGACCAAATCACGGGATTTCTTCTTTTCGTCACAGAAGTAACCGGGCCGCTGGTTATATTAATAAGTTTGGTTAATCCGGTTCTTTGATCTACATAAATAGAGTCGCTCTTCCCGCTCATATCTGTTTTAAATATCCTTACATCATAAAATCCGCGAATCACTCTTTCCTCAGGAACGCCTGTGATCATGAGAGTGTCACTGTGTATAAATACGGAGTCTTTGTCCTGTAAAGTAGCCGCTACGGGTCTCTTAGTAATAATTACTGAATCTCTTTCGCGAAATACTTCAGCGTAGTGACCTTTTACCACACTTTGATTTCTGGTATCTGTAATTATAATGTTATTCGTGGCTGAAGCAAAATTTCTGTTCCTGTCAAAATAAAGGCTGTCTCCTTCTACCTGTCTGTTTTTATAGTCGATCTGGGAATTTTTAACAAAATATCCGGTATCGCCACGGGTATCATAAAAACCTCTTTCGCAATAAACTGTGCTGGTTTCGCTTTCGATGGTTGTAGGACCGTAGAGATAAGCGTGGCCGGTATCAGAATAGAAATCAAGTTGTTCAGAATTGATGACATATTCCGGGTTCGTTAAAACAACATCAGAGAGAAAGGAATATTTATCCTGCTCCATGTAATACCTGCCAACAAGGCTGGTAAGTACACTGGCGGTATCGGTTACCTGGCCTCCACTGCGATAATATGCCTGTTGTTTTACACGATCAAAAAACAAACTATCTGTTTTTAAAGTCGTTTGCGGCCTTTGCATAACCACTTGACCACTGGCAAAAGCAAATTGTGTAGTACCATTATACTCGGCATAACTACTGGCCATGCTCACAGTATCTCCCTGCTGCATTCTTACATTTCCAAAAGCTTTAAAAAAATTATCCTGATTGTAAAAAACTGCATTGTCGCACCATACCTCGATTCCCTGATGAGTAAAATGTACTTGGTTCTCAACTTTACTAAGAATAATAGCGCCAGGATACCTCTCTTCATTTTTTACCTGCCGGTCACTGGTGTAATTAATTTTCTTCCCATCCTGAGCATAACTGAAACAGGTACAGAACAGGATAGAAAAAATGAGGAGAAATCTGAAGTAATTCAAAAGAAAAAGTTTTAGCGAAAATAATGAAAATTCTGTGTAAAAAAGTATATACTTTTTCTGAATGCAGCGTAGATTCAATTAATATTAAAAATGATATCCACTCAAAATACCAGCCAATTATACTTGAACAACTCATAAGATAATCTTAATATAACACAATAAAATATTAAAAACGTCTCTGCTGCGGCTGGTTTTTGAAAATATTAACATGCGCTAGCGGCCATCCAGCTAATAAACCTGTAAGTTTAGGCGTGAACTAAAAATTATATTATGAAGAAACCAGTTGTAAAGGTTGATTTTGTTGATGAATCGCCAAAAAATGGAAAATTTAAGTCTCGAAGGAGATTTATAAAAATTGGAGGATTAGCTTTTGCAGGCTCCAGCTTTTTAATGTATTCCTGCAGTGAAGATGATGATTTTAACCCGGGCCAACAACAAGGTCCCGATCCGGAGCCGGAAGAACCGGAGGAGCCAGAAGAACCAGAAGAACCCATGGAGCCGGAAGAACCTGCTGCTTTTGACTTGGGTAGCGGTGACGTAGGGATTCTTAATTACGCTTATGCGCTGGAACAATTAGAGGCAGCTTTTTATACTGCGGTAAGAGCAGGAGATTACTATTCAGGAGCTCCGGCAGAAGAACAGGAACTTATAGATGATCTTTATAACCACGAAGTGATTCACCGTGAATTTTTTAGAGCGGCAATTACAGCTGCAGTAGGAGAAGGAAATGAAGATATGGTATTACCAGATCTTGAATTTAATACTGATTCCATTGACTTTAACGATAGAACATCTGTATTGGAAACAGCAAGATTACTGGAAGATACCGGTGTAGCTGCCTATAATGGTGCAGGGGATAGACTGGAAAGTGCTACTTACCTTACTATTGCTGGTAAAATTGTTTCTGTAGAGGCCAGGCATGCTTCTGCAATTCGTTCCTTACTTAATCCACAATCTGCGGATTTTGCAGGTGATGACATTCTTGTAGATATTCAGGGTACAGGTATAGCTTATGACAGAGCTGCTGATCCATCTGAAATTATTAGTGAGGCCGGTGGTTTCATTGCTACAGAATTTACAGCAGATAATTTACCGTCACCAATGACCGGAGCGTAAGCGATAACAATCAAAAAAGAAAAAAATTATGAGTATTATAAAAATGTTGGATGAATTTACATCCGAAAACTTAACCAAAAAAACAAGTTCACGCCGTGAGCTTTTCAGCACATTTGGCTCTCTGGGCAAAAAAGCTGCTGTTGCAGCAGTTCCTTTTGGACTTGCAGGAAAATCTGCAAGTGCGAGTACTTTTTTTCAGCAAAGAGCTCATGAGGAGCCGTTTAGACTAGCTTTAACTCTAGAATATCTTGAAGCTCAGTTTTATATGATGGCACTTGAGTCTGGAGTTCTGGAAGGTGGAAGTCGTGAAGAAATTGCTTTCATGAAAATTTCAGAACACGAAGATGCGCATGTTGCACTCTTACAGGCTGTTTTAGAAGAGGCTGAAGTAAATACAGATTCACCTTCTTTTGATTTTACCGTCGGTGGAATGTTTGATCCTTTTAATGAGAACGGAGACATAGAAACTGCGAGAGCTCAGGTACTGGCACTTGCTCAGGCTTTTGAAGACACGGGAGTAAGAGCTTATAAAGGTCAGGCTCCAATGTTAATGGGAACACCATGGCTTGAACCGGCCTTACAGATCCATTCTGTAGAAGCACGACATGCTTCAGAAATTAGAAGAATAAGAGGCCTTAAAGGTTGGATAACCGGAAGTGAACGTGGTGCAGGAATGCCGGAAGCAACCCAGGCTGTCTATGATGGCGAAGATGTTGTGACCCAGGGAGGTGTAGATTTAACTACTCTGGATTATGGGGATTCTCCTATAGTTGGTGATGTTACTGCGGCAGTAACCCAGGCTTTTGATGAGCCAATAACAGGTGAGACTGCAACAGCTATTGCCAGCCTGTTCATTGTTGCAGATGATAATGGTGGTGAAGAAGATACAGAAGGATAAAAAGGATAAATTTATTCAAAGAAAAAGGCTGCTTCTCTCGAAGCAGCTTTTTTTATATATTCTAAAAAAGTAATTACCGGGTAATCGTTTGTTTACGATCCGGTCCAACCGAGACTACAGAAATTGGTACTTCAAGTTCTTTTTCTAAAAACTTCACGTAATCATTAAATTCTTTTGGTAACTCAGATGCTTCGGTCATTCCGGTAAGATCAGCAGCCCAGCCTTTCATTTCAGTGTAAACAGGAGTAATATTTTCTGCTTCTATATTGTATGGCAGATGTGTAATTTCTTCTCCTCTGTAGTTATAAGCAGTACAAACTTTTAGAGTTTCAAATCCGCTTAAAACATCACCTTTCATCATAATTAGCTGCGTAATACCGTTCACCTGCACAGCATATTTTAGTGCAACAAGATCCAGCCAGCCACACCTTCTTGGTCTACCCGTGGTAGCTCCAAATTCATTACCTACACGCGCCATAGTTTTTCCGTCTTCATCAAAAAGTTCGGTAGGGAAAGGACCACTACCTACGCGGGTGGTGTATGCTTTAAAGATTCCGAAAGCTTCTCCAATCTGTCTTGGTGCCACACCCAAACCGGTACAGGCTCCTGCTGCAGTGGTATTGGATGAGGTAACAAAAGGATAGGTTCCAAAGTCGATATCCAGTAAAGATCCCTGTGCGCCTTCAGCTAAAATACTTTTATTGTCGGCCTGTGCTTTTTGGAGGTAATCTTCACTATCTATAAACGTAAGTTCCTTCAAGGTTCTTACAGCATCAAAAAATTCTTTTTCGAGTTCTGCCAGGTTGTACTGTACATCCACATTATAGAACTCAATCATTTTTTCATGCTTATTGGCAAGGGAACGATATTTCTCCTCCCAGCCGTCAAGCTCAAGATCTCCTATTCTAATTCCATTTCTTCCGGTTTTGTCCATGTAAGTTGGACCAATACCTTTTAAGGTAGATCCAATTTTGGCTTTACCTTTAGAAGCTTCAGAAGCTGCATCGAGTAACCGGTGTGTTGGTAAAATTACGTGCGCTTTTCTGGAAATAAGGAGCTTGGATTTATAGTCGACTTTGTGTTTGTCGAGATTCAGAAGCTCTTTTTTAAAGATTACCGGATCGATTACGACCCCGTTACCTACTAAATTAATTGTACTGTCGTGGAAAATTCCGGAAGGAATAGTATGCAACACATGTTTTTGTCCGTCGAATTCGAGCGTGTGTCCGGCATTTGGACCACCCTGAAAACGTGCTATAATGTCATACTTGGAGGTGAAAACATCAACAATTTTTCCTTTTCCCTCGTCGCCCCACTGGAGCCCGAGAAGTAAATCTACCGCCATGAAATATTTGGGTTAATTAGTTTCTTCTTTTTTGTTGCCGTAAAAATATAAAGAATGTTTGGTAATTTCGATATCAAAAACCTCTTCTATGGTTTTTTTGATAGTCTGTATCCTCGGATCGCAGAATTCGATAACTTCCCCGGTATCGGTAAGGATAATATGATCGTGATTACGGTCAAAATAGGATTTTTCGTATTGTGCCTGGTTCTGCCCAAACTGGTGCTTTCTTACCAGTCCGCAGCCCAACAACAACTCGATAGTATTGTATAAAGTAGCCCGGCTAACGCGGTACTTTTTATTCTTCATTTTGATATAAAGGGATTCAATATCAAAATGATCGTCATTATTGTATATTTCCTGGAGTATCGCAAAACGTTCCGGGGTCTTTCGATGGCCCTTATCTTCCAAAAATTTGGTAAATACGTTTTTTACGACAGCCTGGTCGTTCTTATTTACAACTTTTTTACTCATAATTCTTTCTCCAAAGCAAAGATATGGGATTATTCACGGCTTACCTTGTCTATGCCGTTAATTTTTTTAAGCCGGCTAATGATGGTGGAAAGGATGGAATTGTTCTTGACCACCAGGGTAATCCTCCCACTAAAAATACCATCTGAACTTTCAAAATTGATGTTTTTCATATTCACATGCAGGTTACTGGAAATCTCTTTGGTAATCTCGCTTACCAAACCTAAATTATCGATTCCGGTAAGTCTAATTACCGCCTTAAAGTCCTGTTGGGAACTATCAATCCATTTCGCCGGAATTATTCTGTAGGCATAGTTACTCTGAAGCTGGATCGCATTTGGACAATCTTTTTTATGTACCTTAATTCCATCGCTAACGGTTACGAAACCAAAGACATTATCTCCCGGAATCGGGTTGCAACAACTGGCGAGTTTATAGTCCAGTGTTTCGTCCTGATCTTTGCCAAATACCAGCTGATCGTATTTGGAAGTAATTTCATCTTTATCAAGATCTTCGGCCACAACCGGTTTTTTGATCTTGCTCTTAATATAGCTAACCAGGGCATTACTTCTGGAGGAAGCAAATTCTTTTATTTTCTGGTTATCGATTTTACCGATTCCCACCCGGTAGAAAAGATCCAGACTGGTTTTTAAATGAAAAAATACAACCAGCTCGTTTACTGTTTTTTCGTTGAATTGTATCTTCTGAGATTTTAATTTTCGGGTAAGGATAGCTTTTCCTTCTTCGGCGATTTCCTTTTTTTCATCTTTAAGCGAAGACTTTATCTTAGCTCTCGCCCTTGCTGTAGTGGCATAATCCAGCCAGTTAACATTCGGTTTGGCGTTTTCGGAAGTTATTATTTCTACCTGGTCCCCGCTTTTTAATTCGTGACTTAGCGGGACAAGTTTATTGTTAACCCTTGCACCACGAGTGTGCGTTCCAACTTCAGTATGAATACTGAAGGCGAAATCCAGCGGAGTAGCTCCCTTTGGAAGGGACTTCAAGTCTCCTTGTGGTGTAAACACGAAAATTTCTTTAGAATATAAGTTGAGTTTAAACTGTTCTACAAAATCAACGGCATTAACTTCGGGATTTTCGAGAGCTTCCTGCAAACGGTTCAGCCATTCCTCAATTCCCTGTTCTTCCTGGACACTTCCCTGTTTATATTTATAATGGGCAGCATAACCCTTTTCTGCAATTTCATTCATTCGCCGGCTCCTTATCTGCACTTCTACCCATCTTCCTTTTGGGCCCATTACGGTGATGTGCAGCGCTTCGTAGCCTGTAGACTTCGGAGAAGAAATCCAGTCTCTTAATCGGGTAGGATTTGGCCTGAAGTGATCGGTTACTATAGAATAAATTTTCCAGGCAAAGAATTTCTCATCATAAGGCTCGCTTTTATATATGATCCTAATCGCAAACTTGTCGTAAACTTCATCAAAGCCCACGTTTTGGTTGAGCATTTTGCGATGAATAGAATAGATCGATTTTGGCCTTCCTTTGATTTCATAAACAAATTCTTCCCGTTCAAGAGAGTTTTCTATAACCCGGGAAAATTCCCTGATGTACGCATCCTGTTCCTCTTTACTCTCTTTTATTCTGGTGAAAATATCATTGTAGACTTCGGGTTCAGTATATTTTAGTCCAAGGTCTTCAAGCTCAGTTTTAATGTTATAAAGCCCGATTCTGTGGGCCATGGGAGCATAAATATATAATGTTTCTGAAGCGATTTTCACCTGTTTATCCGGACGCATGGCGTCCATCGTTTGCATATTGTGCAGCCTATCTGCTATTTTAATGATGATTACCCTAATATCATCATTTAATGTGAGCAGCATTTTTCTGAAGTTTTCGGCCTGCAACGAAACATCCTTGTCTTTTTTCAGACTCGAAATTTTGGTGAGTCCGTCCACAATTTTTGCAACGGTTTCACCAAACATTTCTTCAATTTGCTCCAGCGTATAAGGTGTATCTTCAACTACATCATGAAGTAGAGCTGCAGCTATCGAGGTCGCATCCAGCCCAATTTCCGCAGCAACAATCTTGGCCACTGCAATAGGGTGGAAAATATAAGCTTCACCAGATTTCCTACGCTGGTCTTTGTGCGCATCTACGGCTGTATCAAAAGCAGAACGAATTAATACTTTATCCTCGGAGGTGAGTGTCTGGTAACTTATACGCAGGAGCTCCTTGTATTGTCTCGCAATATCCTTGTTTTCCTTTTTTATAGCGGCTTCTGTCATCATGTTTTAAAAGTACAATTAAGATTATAAAGAAACAACTACAAATCTCCTTGCAGGTTTCTAAATCTCTGCAATAGTGTAGGGTGCGAGTAATGTACCTTAACATAAGCTTTATGCGGAGTCAGATTACTCAGGCTGTTTTTGGATAGCTTTTTAAGACTGGAAATGAGGTGATTACCATCATAGGTGTCTTTCGCAAAATCATCTGCCTGATATTCGAATTTTCGGGAAAGATAGTTCATGATAAAACCTGTAATTTCAGAAATGGGGCTATACAATATTCCGAAGGCAACAAGGCCAATGTGAAAACCAGGCTGTGAAACTCCCAAAGCTTCAGATAGCACTGGATTTCCCACAAAAAGAGATAACAGCCATAATGTAAATCCGGTGGTAAGGATAGAAGCGGTAAGATTTACGATAATATGGTTTTTTTTATAGTGACCTACTTCGTGCGCAAGTACCGCGACAATCTCTTCATCTTTCAGGTCGTTTACCAGTGTGTCATATAAAGTAATCCTTTTTTCCTTCCCAAATCCCGAAAAATAGGCATTTGCTTTTGTACTTCTTTTAGAACCGTCGATCACAAAAATATTGTCTAGCTTAAAACCAACGTTTTCAGCGTATCTCTCTATTTTTTCCCTTAACGAACCATCCTTTAAAGGAGTTTGCTTGTTGAAAAGCGGAACAATAAGTTTCGCATAAAACATGTTCATAAAAATGGCAAATATCGCCACGAGAATCCAGGCATACCACCAAAAATTATCTCCGGCAATCTGGTAAAACCAGATAATAAGTGCCAGTATTACGCCGCCCAGGATAGCCATCATCAGCCAGCCTTTGAGTTTATCCAGCAAAAAAGTTTTTTTAGTGGTTTTGTTGAATCCGTATTTTTCTTCAATCACAAAAGTACTGTACCAGGAAAAAGGAGTGGTAAGAATATCACTGCCAAACATAATTATTCCGAAGAAAATAAGTGCTACCAAAATCGGGTTATCACTAACACTCCTTGCAATTTGATCTGCCCATTCAAAACCTCCGAAAATAATAAAACCTAAAGTCAGCAGCACTGAAAAAGTTGACGTAATTATTCCGAATTTGTACCGCTCTTTTTTGTACCGCTGCGATTTCTCATATTCTTCGGAATTGTATACATCTTCTAATTCCTGTGGAACGGGATCGTCAAAATGTTTTGCGTTTAAGGCATCCAGGATTTTATCGAATATAAAATCGATAATTATGATCCCGATAATGATATAATATAAAGTCTCTGAGCTCAAATGTGTTTCTTTTTAAATGAAAGTATTCTTTCCTGAACAAGTTTATTGTATAAATTTCTACAGCCTACAGCCTACAGCCTAATTTAAAAATCCCCGTTGCCGCTTGGCTTCAAAAATAAGGATCCCTGCTGCAACCGAAACATTCATAGAATCTATTTCACCACTCATGGGAATTATGATATTTTGATCTGAATTTTCAAGCCATTCGCTGCTCAAACCGGTCGCTTCTGTTCCTACAACGATGGCCGAACTTTCCCTAAAGTCGACTTCAGCATAATTTTTTGAATCCTGCAGCGCGGCGGCATAAATTTTAATATTTTGTCGTTTTAGGAACGCAATAATTTCAGAAGTAGAGCCGGTGGCAATTTGATTGGTAAAAACACAGCCCACGCTGGACCGTATGATATTTGGATTGTAAAGATCGGTCTTTGGATTGGCAATTATCACGGCATCTGCATTTGCAGCATCTGCCGTTCTTAATAAAGCGCCGATATTTCCTGGTTTTTCGGGTGCTTCAGCAATAAGAATCAGTGGTTTTTCTGAAGAAAACTGCAAATCCTTCAGCGTCGAGGTTTTAGACTGAAAAATGGCAATTAAGCCTTCAGTACTTCCGCGGTACGCAAGCTTTTTATAAACTTCAGAAGAGATTTCAGTAATATCAGGTCGAAAATTGGCATTTTCGAGCATTGACTTTATTTCATCTTCGGAAGATAATCCAGGTTGAAAATAAATTTCCTTAAGCCGAAAACCACCTTTTATCCCTAACTGAATTTCCCGAATTCCTTCCGCTGTAAAAACACCTTCTTTTCTCCTGTTTCGGGATTTTTCCTGTAACTGAAGAATTCGTTTTATTGCAGGATTCTGTAAGCTCGAAATTTGTTTGTGCATACAGCAAAGATAATAAAAGAGTCTCCCGCCTTACACAATCCTGAATCTAAAGTTAAAATAGCTTAGACCTGGGTTAAAAAATAACCGATATTAATATAAAATTTTGTGTATCAGTCGGAAAACAGCTAATTTGTGTATTATTACTATAAAAAGAAAAAGTAATGTTAGTAGAAAAAACAACAAAGAATAAGTTACCTATAAAAGAAGGTTTTAGAATATTGAGTTTTATTTTTGCAGCCATCTTAGTAAGCGCATGCTCAAGCACCATAAACTTTCCTAATTCTGAAGTTATCCCCGCCGCCGATGCAAAGCTGAAGGTCGAGAAAAATGATAATAATAACTACGAACTGGAATTTGAGGTAGAAAATATGGCTGAACCCGACCGTCTAACCCCTGCCAGAAGAAATTATGTAGCATGGATGGAAACTGAAAAGCACGGAACCATTAATATTGGAAATTTAAGGATAAATCGTAAGAACAGCGGAGAAATACGTACCGTTACACCTTATAAACCGATTAGAGTTTTTATTACGGCAGAAGATCGACAGGATGCGGTAACTCCTTCTACACAGGTAGTACTTAACTCCGGAGAATTTAAGGTGAAATAAAGAGAGGCCCCGAAAATGCCAAATATCGTCCCACTGAAATTTTACTGCTGAAGAAGGGATTTGAACCTAAAACCTGTTTTCTTCTTCTTCAAAATAATTTACCAGCAGTGCCACGACGTAACTGTAACTTTTTAAACCTTCAGACTGGTTGTTGGCAATCAAGTATCGATTATAGATAATCTGAAAAATTGGCTCAAACGGATTCTTATGCGCCATCCAGAATTCTTCTACTTCTCTATAATTAGCCAGAATTCCCGGATTAAGGGTTGCAATCAATTCTTCAGAAACTGCTTTATCCCTTCTATGTAATTCATTTAAACAATACCGTAGTGCAAATGTAAAACCTGAATATCTAAAGTAAGGGTCGGGATGGTTCATTGTCACCAGACAGGCAATAAAATTTGCTTCATTTTCTTTTGCAAAACCAAGCTGGTGACCAAGTTCATGACTGGCCGTTGTTGGAATTTTGTACGGAACAATGAGCGTGTTAACTTGAGCCTCGTTGGTAAGCGGATTTAAGTATCCATTAAAGCCCATATACGACAATGGCATGCTGTAGATAGAGGATTTTAGGCTTTCCCCACGGTATGCCAACTCAGGAAATTCTTCGCTTACACTCTCGTAACCTTCAATTGTTCTTTCAAAAATTTCTGATGTGATATAGGGAATTGTGATTTTCAGCGAGTCGTTTTCAGCAAGTTCAGAATGGATTTCATTAGAACGTTCAATGAATTGCTTTGTGAGGATAATTAACCTTTCTGTAGTGTATTCATTATCAATTTCTAATGACCGGTGCAACGGCAAACGGTAATAATTATATCCCCAGAAGAGATTAAAACAGAGATAAATAATAGACAAACTGGCAAAGGCTTCTATTAACCATTTTTTAGGATTTCTAAATCGTTCTTTTATCCTGATAATGATCCACCTGATTAATAGGATTACCAAAAATGCGTAAAGCAAATCGCCAAGTGAAAATGGAAGAATTCCCAAAGAAACTCGCATTATTCCGGAAATCTTTGGATAAAGGAAATTGCTGTACCAGATTTCAATAAAAAGGGGGTGATTGGATAAAATCTTGATAATGATGATCTGCAGGGGTAGGAATAAAGCAAGAACTAAGGTGGTTTTTCTCTTCACGGCGCTATATTACAATTTTTATAACTTTTCAAATTTTCCAGCTTACGCAATTACCAATACATTTGTGAATATACCAAAATATTAAGATTATGAATGAAGAAATAAGAGAGTTAGAACCGCGCGAATTATGGAAAAACTTTGCAGATTTAAACGAAGTTCCAAGGGCTTCCAAGAAGGAAGAGCAGGTGATAGAGTTCATTAAAAACTTCGGAAATAATCTTAATCTGGAAACATTGGTAGACGATACCGGGAATGTGGTTATCAGGAAAACTGCCACTGCCGGTCTGGAAGATAGAAAACCAGTGGTGCTTCAGTCTCATCTTGATATGGTGCACCAGAAAAATAATGACACAAAGTTCGACTTCGCCACTCAGGGGATAGAAATGTATGTAGACGAAGATTGGGTGCGGGCCAAAGGAACCACGCTTGGTGCCGATAACGGTCTTGGTGTGGCTACAATTATGGCAATTCTCGAGAGTAAGGAAATTGAACATCCTGCAATGGAAGCTCTTTTTACAATAGACGAAGAGACGGGAATGACCGGGGCAAAAGGCCTTGATCCCGATTTACTTAAGGGAGAAATTCTGCTTAACCTGGATACTGAAGAAGATGACGAAATAGGAATTGGTTGTGCAGGAGGTGTGGATATTACGGCAATCAGGGAGTACGAGCAGGAAAACACCCCCGAAAATTCTGTGGGTTACCTTATAAGCGTAAAGGGGCTGAAGGGAGGACATTCCGGTATGGATATCGACAAAGGTCTTGGGAATGCGAACAAATTAATTACCCGTGTACTTTATGATTCCTTCCGTGATTACGGTTTGCGGTTATCTACACTACATGGTGGCGGATTGCGAAACGCCATTCCGCGTGAAGCTGAAGCTGTTGTGGTTGTAGATAAATCTGATATCGAACCTTTTCTGAATGAAAATCTCATTTTGATCGACGACATTAAAGCGGAATATAAAAGCCTGGAACCAAACCTCGATATAAGTATTTCTGAAGCTGACGTGCCGGAACATGTGATGAAGGTTGAAGATCAACAGGATTTGCTGAAGGCGGTTTCTACAGCGCATAACGGAGTCTACAGAATGAGCCCTGAAATTGAAGGACTTGTTGAAGCATCTAATAATATCGCAAGGATTTCTGTTGAAGACGGAAGGGTTGAAGTTAACTGTCTCACAAGATCTTCAGTAGAATCTTCCAGGAATGATTTATCCAACAGCGTGGAGGCTGCTTTTGAACTGGCGAAGTTTAAAGTTAAACTTTCGGGGGAATATCCGGGCTGGGCACCAAACAGAGAATCTGAAGTTTTAAAAGTTGTAGATGAAACTTATCAGAAGCTGAATGGTGAAAAAGCCAAAATAGAAGCCTGTCATGCAGGACTGGAATGTGGAATAATAGGAAATCACTATCCGCACATGGATATGGTTTCCTTCGGGCCTACTATAAGAGGCGCACATTCTCCAGATGAGCGCGCCAGCATTTCTTCAGCAAAAAAATACTATAAACTGGTTCTTGAAGTTCTGAAAAATATTCCGAAGAAATAATTGTAAATAGCTTTTAGATAGGGTGCTGAAAATGGCAATTTTCGACCTGTAAATAAAAATGACCTAAAGATTAGTAATTAAAAAAGCCCCAAAATGGGGCTTTTTCAATTGATGTTCGGGAGAGTTTTACTATTCCTGAATATCTGTGAGTTCCAGTTTAAAAACAAGATCTGTGTTTGGTGGAATAGGACCGCGGCCTCTTTCTCCATAAGCCAAATGACTTGGGATAAACGCTACAGCTTTGTCACCAACCTTCATTTGTTGTAGTGCTTCATTAAAGCCTGGAATCATAGGGGCATCTGGTCCGTACTTGATGTACATAGGGCCATATCCTCCCTGTGCAGCACGTTGCTCATTAAAAGCACCTAATTCCCGTGCAATGTCTTCTTTATTAGTATCGAAATAACCTCCGTCTTCAAAATAACCTTCATATAAAACGCCAACAGTTTGCCCTACTTCAGGTTTTTCACCGTCGCCTTTTTCTTCAAAGTATATTTTGAGTCCGCTATCTAATGAATCTGCCTGTTCCTCTAAGTTCTGAAGTTCTTGTGCAGTTTCAGCTTTGGCTTCTTCCATTTTCCTTGCAGCTTCCTCTTTTTCAGCTTCTATTTCCTGAAGTCCGGTTTCAAAAGTTTCGGCAGCATCAAAATTTTTAGCTTCTCTTCCTTTTCTGATGATATTTAGGGAATTTATCACCACATCTTCCACAGGTTTGTCCCTTGGTCCGGTCTCGACCTGGCCGATAGAATCAACAACATCAAGGCCTTTTACCACTTTTCCAAAAACGGTATGTCTTCCGTCGAGATTAGGAGTAGGAGCCAAGGTGATAAAAAACTGACTTCCGTTGGTTCCCGGGCCTGCATTTGCCATAGAAAGAATTCCTTTGGCATCATGACGAAGACTGTCGTTAGTCTCATCTGGGAAACGGTAACCTGGTCCTCCTGATCCGGTTCCTGTAGGATCTCCTCCCTGGATTACAAATCCATCAATTACCCGGTGAAAAATGATTCCGTCATAAAAAGGTTTATCCTGGTAAGTGCTGTCTACCTGTGGATTTGTGCCTTCAGCAAGGGAAACAAAACTTCCAACGGTAATTGGGGTTTGCTCAAAATAAAGCTCTGCAACAATAGGACCTTTAGAAGTATTAAATTCTGCATAAAGTCCATCTTCTAAGTCTGGATATTCATCATTACAGGAGAAAAGGGAAAGTGCTATTGCAAATAAAAATAATAAATTCGTTTTTTTCATTTCTTAATTATTGATTTCGTTATCGGTTTTCGTTTTTATTGAATGTAAAGTTACTTTTGTTTTAAGGGGAACATTAGTCCCAATTTTTCCTTTGTCACCATAGTAGCCAAAAGCCTGATAAGAAGGAAAGAGAAAAGTTACTGTTTCCCCTTCTTTCATAAGTTTAAGGCCTTCGCGCAGACCGCTGAAAAGCTTTTCCTGGTCTATTGCATATTCCCTGGTAGGTTTTTCACCTTCAGCGTAAATTGGTTCTCCATCCAATGTGGAAATGCTATAATCGAAGACCACAACATCACCAAAGTCTGGAGTTACCGTATTTGTGGAATCGGTAGATTTTTGGTTATAATAGTACCAGAAATTATTGCTTGAAGCAATATAATTTTGGGTGCAATCCTGTGCGATAATAAGCTGAATTTTTTCTTCTTCCTGTGTAAGTAAATCTTTATTGCGTTGTGCAGATTCGTTTATATAGGAGCCGGAACTCTGAGTTACAGGGTACCTTGCTTCCGGAGACTTGCAGGAAGCCACGGCAATTACAAATAAAATCAGCAATTTCAGTTTCATAGCGATAATTCCTTTGAATATTCCGGCAGAATTCTATTAAACCTCACCACAGTTTCTTCAAGGGACAAATCACTTTTTCCACCGGCTGCGTTAATATGTCCGCCGCCGTCAAAATGTTTTCTTGCAAAATCATTTACAGAAAAATCCCCTTTAGAACGGAATGAGATTTTGATCATATTTTCTGCTCTGTGTTCTATAAAAATTACAGCAAAAACTATTCCTGCAAGAGACAGGCCATAATTTACAAAGCCTTCTGTATCCCCTTTTTTAAAGTTGTGTCTATCCAGTTCTTCCTGAGAGAGTGTGATATAAGCGGTTTTCAGCTCCTGATTTACCTTTAAATTCTGAAGTGCAACACCAAGCAGCTGCAATCCGTTTTGTGAATTGGTGTCGAAAACATTGTTATGAATAATGGAATTGTCAGCTCCTTTTTCAATTAGATCTGCAACAACGCGATGCGTATCGCTTGAAGTGGAGCTAAACCTGAAAGAACCGGTGTCTGTCATTATTCCCGTGTAAAGACAGGTTGCGATTTCAGGAGTAATTTTTTTAACGGCCATTAATTTCTCGATAAAATGATAGACCATCTGGCAGGTGGAACTCATGCTGGCATCGCTATAGGTGTAATCTGCATACTCTGCCGGTTCCTGGTGATGGTCGATCATAATAAAAGTAGCTTCAGACTGCTCCAGTTGTTCCACCATTAAGCCTGATCGGGAAAGTGTATTAAAATCTAGAGTAAAGATAATATCTGCCTCCGCAATTAATTTCTTCGATTTTTCCTGGTTACTTTCATAAATAATAACTTCTTCATTTCCCGGAAGCCATTTTAAAAAGTGCGGATAATCATTAGGTGCGATCACGTGCGCATTATGTCCTTTCTCTTTCAGAAAATGCCATAGTGCCAATGTAGAACCCATTGCATCGCCATCGGGACCTTTGTGCGGGACAATAACAATATTATTGGCTCGTGAAAGTTCTGCTGTTATTTCTAATATATTCTGTTCGATCATACCTGGTGGTAAAGATACGATTTATTAGATTTCGCTAATAAACGGACCTTATTTTTTGGTTATTGACAAAGCAACAAAAAATGAGCTTTAAATCTACTTTTTTCTATTTTTTTTCTAATCTTCCGTTCTTTAACGCATCAAAATTGTTGAAAGTGGTGCAAGAATAAAAATAGATTACTTAAGATAAAGTAATTATGAGTTTGTAATTGATCTGAATTGTCTATTTTTGCACCAAAATTTAAAAAGATAAAAATGGCAGGAAATAAAACATTCACCATGCTGAAGCCAGATGCTGTTGAAAATGGGCACATTGGAGCAATCTTAGAACAAATCACAGCTTCAGGATTTAGGATAGTAGCAATGAAGCTTACGCAAATGACAAAAGCTGATGCTGAAAAATTCTACGATATCCATAAGGAGCGTCCGTTTTTTGGAGAGTTGGTGGAATTTATGACTCGCGGTCCTATTGTGGCAGCTATTCTTGAAAAAGAAAATGCAGTTGAAGATTTTAGAACCCTTATAGGTGCTACAAATCCTGAAGAGGCTGCTGAAGGTACTATCAGGAAAAAATACGCTGCTTCTATCGGGGAAAACGCGGTACATGGAAGTGACAGCGATGAAAATGCAGCTATAGAAGGTGCTTTTCACTTTGCCGGAAAGGAAATGTTTTAATTCTCTTAAACAAATATTATTCTGAAGAGCCATCGGGAAACCGGTGGCTTTTTTGGTTGTGAAAATTTAATTTCATTGTAGAACATTCTGCTAACGGAAGCCAAAAAAATATGAAGGTCGAAAATTGGCAATTTTGGCCCCGTCTTTCGGCGGCCCGTAAATATATCAGCATAAAGTCTGTTTCGTCAGGCTTTCAATTTTATTTGTGTTCTAGCTCATCAGTTTCTCTTATAACTGAGAATGGATTCTTCTACTTTTCTTCACATTTCTACGGCAAAACCTTCATATTCAATTGGTGTAATCTTATTAAAAATAATAATATCGCTTCGCAGCAAAAAACAAGAAAAAAATATGTTAAAAACGTCAAATTTTCAGATTTTAGGTGACGATTCTTGCTTTTTTTACAAAAAACAGATCTTTTCAGATTCTGAATCATTCTTATCTGTATATGATTTTTACTACAAATTGTTGAATTCATTAAAAAAAGTGGTATTTGGTAGTAAATATTTACTTTTCATATGTATTTAGCATTTTTTTAACTTTTAGAGGAATGAATTCGCTATGTTTAGCATGTATATTTATATTCCCCCCGATATTTATTAACCATTCTAATTTATTAATGATGAA
Organism: Autumnicola lenta; assembly: GCF_031846515.1. Lineage (NCBI taxonomy): Bacteria > Pseudomonadati > Bacteroidota > Flavobacteriia > Flavobacteriales > Flavobacteriaceae > Autumnicola > Autumnicola lenta. The sequence goes on along the minus strand of NZ_JAVRHO010000001.1, from coordinate 180,841 downwards.
AAGACCAATTATTAAGGTGCGGCATTCTGATGCTACACCAGATGGGGGCAGTACGTCCCGTCGCAAATTTTTAAAACTCGGTGGTCTGGCTCTTGCCGGAGGTAGTTTATTACTTTATTCCTGTGATGAGGAAGAATTGTCCAAACAAGAAGATATTCTTGGTAGAGACGCCAACGGTGGGGATGCCTTTAATTTAGGAACAGGAGATTTGGCTATTTTGAATTACGCTTATATTCTGGAGCAGCTGGAAGCAGCCTTTTATACCAGGGTCTTGGACGGTTCCTATTGGGCGTCGGCCGACCCGGTAGAAAAGCTTTATTTAAAAGACCTTCAGGCGCACGAAGTAATCCATAGAGAATTCTTTAAAGCCGTTTTAAGTGCGACATTTTCATCAGAGGAAGTTGCGCCAGATTTAGAATTCGATTTTAGTACTATTGACTTTAGTGATCGTGATTCCGTTTTGGGAACTTCCATTGTTTTGGAAGATACAGGGGTTTCAGCATACAATGGGGCAGGAGATCTCATTGAAAATCCTGCATACCTGGTGGCTGCGGGAAAAATAGTTTCAGTAGAAGCAAGGCATGCTTCGGCTTTAAGATCTATTTACCTGCCGGGATTTACAGAATTTGCGGGTGATGATATTATAGATGAAAACGGGCTGGACCTCGTAGCAGAGCCAAAGGATGTACTGGACACTGTGGTTTCTACCGGCTTTATAGAAAATGAATTAATCTATAACAACATTCCAAACGGATAATTATTTCAACTAAAAAAATAGTATAATGGATATTCTAAACTTTTTGAACGAATTTACCTCGCACGACCTTATAGAGAAAAGCTCCTCAAGGCGTCAAATGCTTGGGACTTTTGGATCTTTGGGAAAAAAAGCAGCTTTAGCAGCTATACCATTTGGTCTTGCCACCGGCAAAGCAAAGGCTGCAACACAAGCTAATGAAGCTATAAGCGCGCTACAACTGGCACTTACCCTAGAGTACCTGGAAGCCGATTTTTATGTAAAGGCGTTGGATTCCGGCGTATTGCCCTCTGGGAGACCGGAGGCCGTATATATGCAAATTTCCAAACATGAAACCGCACATGTCAATTTTTTGAAAGCCGGACTGGGTGATGCTGCATTTGACTCTCCCGATTTTGATTTTACCGCGGGAGGGGCGTTCGATCCCTTTAACCCGAACAATGATGCTGCTTATGCACAGCTCCTTGTGCTTGCTCAGGCTTTTGAAGATACCGGGGTAAGGGCTTATAAAGGGCAGGCAACCAATTTAATGGGAACAGCCTTCTTACAACCTGCACTGCGCATTCACTCTGTTGAGGCGAGACATGCGGCTGAAGTGAGAAGATTAAGGGCTGCTTTTCTTGATGATCCCCTTAATGAAGATCTTCTTCCATGGATTACACTTAATAACAGGGGACCTGGTATGCCTCCTGTCACACAACCTGTTTATGATGGGGAACAAAATGTTGTGCAGGCAGGAATAGATTTAACCACTATTACAGATTTTGGTGCAGTTTCTGTTTCACAGTCTTATGACGAGCCAATTTCCGGAGAAGTCGCAATTCAAATAGCCATTCTGTTTTTTGACAGTTGTGCTAAATGTCCGTCTTTTTAAGCAGATATAATTAAAGTTCACACTTTAATGAATACTTTCTCCCCCGGGAAAGTATTTTTTTATATACGGAGATATTTCGTAAAGAATTGAATTGTAGGACTTTTATAAATTGAGCTCTGATTTTTACCGTTTTCTGCTTTTGTTTTTTTGCAGTTTTTTATTTTCTGTCACCTTTATAGTTGTTTATTCCCGGGCTTTTTTAGTCATGGGTACAAAAGTTTACGAGCAAAAGGATCTTTTTTTTATAAGTATTCTCTCCCGGTCCTGCTAATCAGCACCAGTTCCTGAGATCTTTGGCCTACAGGAGCCAATAGCCGGCCTTCAATTTTAAGCTGTTCTTTTAAAGTTGTGGTATTTCGGGCGGGGCTGCGGTAATAATAATGGCATCAAAAGGAACTTTTTCAGATCAGGCTTCCTAACCGTCAGCATTCCGGGTTTGGATATTTCTCACACCAGAATTATTAAAGTTTTTGACAGCAAACTTATGTAGCCATTCAATAATTTCTATACTATAAATTTCTTTTGTTGGCTTTGAAAGTACAGAGGCATTATAGCCACAACCTGTGCCAATTTCCAGTACTTTTTCATGAGGCTGCAGTTTCGGGTGCTGTGCCATATAGGCAACAATGTAAGATTGACTTAAAGTTTGTCCTTAGCGGCCCGTCATCATAAGTCTTGTGCTTCATGTCATCAGGAATAAAATCTATTCTGTCTGTTTCTCGCATGGCCTGTAAGACTCTTGGATTATCAATACCTCTTATTTCTTCTTTTGAAGTATTCAACTTTTGATTTTTAGAAAAATGGAGTATTTAAAGATAAGAAATCTACACAATGTTACCTGCGGAATCTCTTGGCTCTACTTTACGATTAAAATAAACCTGTAGGAGCTTATCCTGAATTTCAAAATTTGCATTATTTACTATAGCTCAAAAACTTTTCCTGATATCATTTTGAATTTTAAGTACTACCCAAGTACTAGCTTTTTCACAAGCTCCCGTCCAAGTTCTTTATTAAGCATTTTAATGATTTTTTCCCTTCCGTAGCTTAATTCTTCACGTAATACTGAAGAACTTAGCTGAACAAAGAGGGTAGAACCCTCTAATTTAATTGCTGTAGTGTATTTTTGAATTGCAGGGCCCATTTGCTGGTTCCAAACATCCTTAACTGTCACTTTATCGAGGCCTTTTTGTAGTTTATTATGATCTACAAATTCCTGTAACACCTCGCTAATACTCATATTTTCATTATTCCGCTTCTTCATTTTTGGTGACATTTATAGGTTCATATCTATTGTAGTGGTAGATAACTCCTTCCGGATCTAAAATTCTCATTTTATTTTCTTCAGCAGAAATTATAGTTTCTTTCCATGTAGCATAAGGAGTTTTATGATATAGTCGTAAACTGTCATTTTCGACTATGGCTTGAATTTCTTCAGTCGTACCGGCAACAAAAGGCGTACCATCAAAGTTAGGTTTGACTTTTCTCCTGAATCCTTTTTCGTCTTTAAATTCAAGATAATCAACATAAGGGCTAATGGAATATTCTTTTATGGAGTCTTCAGAAAATTCCACTTTGTCAATCTCCCAATATCCTGAAAGATATTTTAACTGTTCTTTTGGATCCTTCTTTTCACAGCTTAAAATCACAAATCCCAGCATTAAAAATGGCCATAATTGCTTCACAACTTAAATATTTTATAGGATTGATTGCTTTCTTTTACCACCTTTTCTGTCCTGTCCGCATGGGTGTCACTAATAAAAATTTGTCCGAGTTCATCGGTTGCTACAAGGGCAACAATGTGGGAAACCCGTTGTTCATCCAGTTTGTCAAAAATATCATCCAGAAGTAAAATTGGATTTACCTTGCTTATTGCTTTTATAAAATCGAACTGCGCCAGTTTAAGAGCCACTAAAAAGGACTTTTGCTGTCCCTGGGAACCGAATTTTTTAATAGGATGCCCTTCGATCTCAAAACTTAGGTCATCTTTATGAGTACCAACGCTGGTGTACTGCAACGCCATATCCTTCTGAAGGTTTTCCTCAAGCAATTTACTTAAATCCTTCTCGAATAACTGACTTTTGTAACTGATATTTACCGGTTCTTTATTGTTGGTGATGTCGCCGTACCTTTTGTTAAAAATCGGGATAAACTCCGTCAGAAATTTCTTCCTTTTTTCGAATAAATTTTGTCCGAGCTCCGATAATTGCATGTTGTAAACTTCCAGCGTATCCCGATCGAAAGAATTGTTTGCTGCAAAAAACTTCAGTAAAGAATTTCTTTGCGAGATGAGCTTGTTATACTGCAGAAGATGGTTAAGGTAAAAATTGTCGCTCTGGGAAATTACGCCATCAATAAACTTTCGGCGGGTTTCGCTACCTTCAATGATCAAATCCCTGTCTGCGGGAGAAATAATAACTGTTGGAATAAAACCTATATGCTCACTAAATTTATCGTAAGGTTTATTATTCCGTTTAATCACCTTTTTCTGCCCGCGTTTAGCGCTTACCAGGATATGCTCTTCTTTTTGATTTTTCTCAAATTCCCCTTCCACTACAAAAAATTCAGAATCGTGATTAATGTTCTGACTTGTAATGGGATTAAAGTAGCTTTTTCCGAAGGAGAGATGGTAAATACTGTCCAGAACGTTAGTTTTTCCAACTCCATTATGTCCTACCAGGCAATTGATTTTTGCATCGAATTCAAATGCAATGGAATTTAGGTTCTTGTAATTGAGTAATGATAGTTGTTTTAAAAACATAAAATACTGTGAATCAGCTATTTTTTAGAATTAAACTTGGGGGCTCCCGACACTGCGAATGACCCGAAAATATCGAAAAAATACAAATAAATTCTCTTTTAATTTTCAATAAAAATTCTATTTTTGCCACGCATTAAACAGACTATATGGCAACGTACAAGAAAAAAGGCTATAAACCTTCTAATAAAGAGGAAGAAAAAAAACATGTAGAGGAAGAATCTACAACAGCAGAAGTTTTTAATTCTCTTGATGAAGGTGCCGGCAGAACTGAAACCTGGGTGGCCGAGAACCAGAAATACATTTACATTATTGTAGGTGTAGCCATTATTGCAGTCCTTGGCTATTTAGGGTATGAGAGGTTCGTACAGGAACCAAGAGAGGCTGAAGCGGCGAATGAAATGGCACAGGCTCAAAATTATTTTTCCGGAGCTCTTAATTCTACAGGAGCGCAAAGTGATTCATTGTACACAATGTCATTAAATGGAGGAGAGGGAAAATATGGTTTTGTTGAAATTATAGAAAATTACGGTGGAACAGACGCTGCTAATATTGCTAAATATCATGCCGGATTCGCTAATTTACGAATTGGAAATTATCAGGAAGCGATAGATTATCTTGAAGATTACAGTGCAGATGATCAAATTACTGCTGCGTTGGCTAAAGGCGGGATAGGAGATGCGTTTATGCAATTAAACCAGCCAGAAGAAGCTTTAGATTATTACGCTGAAGCTGCTTCTATGCGATCCAATTCCTTTACCACGCCGAAGTTCCTGCTTAAAGCAGCAATTACTGCTCTTGAACTAAATCAGGCAGGACAGGCAGAAGAGTATCTAACGAGAATTAAAGAAGAATATCCTGATACTCCTGAAGCAGATAAGGTGGCGATCCATATGGGACGCGCCCAGGCAATGAAATAAATAAAATATGGCTACTGAAGGAAATAACCTATCAGAATACGACAAGAGTACAATCCCAAACGCGAGCAATTTTCGGTTTGGGATTGTTGTTTCAGAATGGAACGAGAAAATTACCGAGGGGCTTTTTCAGGGAGCTTTCGAGGCACTGAAGGAGCACGGAGTGGTGAATGAAAAGATAGTTCGCTGGAATGTTCCGGGAAGTTTTGAGCTGATTTATGGCTGTAAAAAAATGCAGCAGAGTTATGATATGCTCGATGCTATTATTGCGATAGGAAGCGTTATTGAAGGGGAGACAAAGCATTTTGACTTTGTTTGTGAAGGAGTGACGCAAGGCATTAAAGATTTAAATGTTCAGAATGATACTCCCATTATATTCTGTGTTTTAACAGATCAAAATATGCAGCAGGCCATTGATCGTTCGGGCGGGAAGCATGGTAACAAGGGAACAGAGGCTGCCATTGCAGCAATTAAAATGGCCCAGCTTAGAAAAGACGCACGCTTTTAAGTGAAGAGTGAAAAGTGATTGGTGGAGAGCGAAAGTTTGGAACCTGAACCTCTCCAGCCTTGCCGCAAAACTTTGAACTTTAAATCTGAAAACACCAATCTCAAAACTTTAAACTTTAAACCTTCAACCATTAAACTTCGAAGGCGGCATTATTCTTGTTAATTCTATTTTACTCAAAGTAGCTTCGGAATTTAGGAGCTTTTTGAGTAAATTTGAAGTACCACCATCTAAATTTCCATATTTTGAAAGTCAATTTTTTAAACAGCAAGAAGAATACCCGCTATAACTACACTCCCAGGTATTATAAGGGGAAAGAGACGGGGAATATTTACAACTTTGATTCGAAATTCAACAAGTACAAAGAAGCTACAAACGCTATAGATTTTGGATCCCAATGGTCTGAAGTCAGAAAATCCAGCAGGACCCGGGGCAACAGGGAAATTAATAAAAGAGTAGTGTATATCATTATCGTTCTGCTTTTCATTTTTCTTTGGATTATAGATTTTGATTTGTCCATCTTTACGAATGCGCGTTAAATGGGCGATTTTATTCAACTTTTACCAGATCACGTAGCGAATCAGATTGCCGCGGGAGAAGTGGTTCAACGTCCTGCGTCTGTTATTAAAGAATTACTTGAGAACTCAATTGATGCCGGCGCCAGTCATATCCAGGTAGTAATAAAAGATGCAGGGAAAACTCTTATCCAGGTGGTGGATGACGGAAGAGGAATGGGTCTTACCGATGCCAGGATGAGTTTTGAGCGCCATGCGACTTCCAAAATAAAAACAGCAGAAGATTTATTCAGTTTAAAAACAAAAGGCTTTAGAGGAGAAGCACTTGCTTCTATTGCAGCAATTGCACATGTAGAGTTAAAGACAAAAACTGAAGAAGAGGAGGTGGGAACCTGTATTAGGATTGAAGGTAGTACAATAAGTTCCCAGGAACCCTGCGTTAATCCAAAGGGAACTTCTATTTGTGTGAAAAACTTATTTTATAATATTCCTGCCCGAAGGAATTTCCTGAAGTCCGATGCGGTAGAATCGCGTCATATTATAGATGAATTTCAACGGGTAGCTCTTGCCCACCCTCATATAAATTTTTCCCTTCACCATAACGGGAGTGAGCTTTTTCAGCTTCCCGACACCAATTACAGGCAACGTATTACCAACATTTTTGGAGGAAAAACAAACGAAAAGCTGGTTCCGGTGAACGAGGATACCGAAATTGTGAAAATTTCGGGCTTCGTTGGGAAACCGGAATTTGCAAAGCGCAGCAGGGGAGAACAATTCTTTTTTGTGAACGACAGGTTTATAAAAAGCCCATATCTTAATCACGCTGTTGTTGCTGCTTTTGAAGGTCTCCTAAAAGATAAAGCTTATCCCAGTTATTTTCTTTACCTGGAGGTAGATCCAAAAAGTATAGATATAAATATACATCCCACTAAAACAGAAATTAAATTTGATGATGAGCATTCCCTCTACGCAATGTTGCGGAGTGCAATAAAACATAGCCTGGGGCAATTTAATGTTGCACCGGTTCTGGATTTTGACCGTGATGCTAATCTGGATACTCCATATTCTTATAACAATAAAAATGCAGAGACGCCTAAAGTGGAGGTGGACCGAAACTTTAATCCGTTTAAGAATGACGGTAGAGCCAGCAATTATAACCCCGGAGATTCTTCCTATAGAAAAGAATTTAGCCCTTCCTGGGAGAGCCTTTATTCAGGAATAGAGAATGAGAATCCTTCAGGTTCCGGACCGGATCAGATGGAGTTTGAGAGCGAAGAAGTCACCGGAAGTCTGTTTAGTACACAGGAGGAGAAACCTGAAGCATCTACGTTTCAGCTTCAGAAGAAATATATTGTAAGCACCCTCAAGAGTGGAATACTGGTTATAGATCAAAATCGTGCACACAGCAGGATACTTTATGAAGAATTACTGAAAAATATAACGATTTCAGCAGCTGTGAGTCAGCAATTATTATTTCCTTTGAAACTTCCGTTTAGTACGCAGGAAATAGAGATGCTTAAAGAGATTAAAGATTCCCTGGAGCAGACAGGATTTATATTTTCAGAAATAGAAAGAGATACTGTTGAAATTTCCGGGATACCGACATTGATTGCTGAAAGTGAAGTAGGGATGTTGCTGGAGCAGTTGTTTTCAGATTTTGAAAATGATGTTCCTGATAACGGATTTTCACAAACAGATCTTTTAGCAAAGTCAATGGCGAAAAGTATGGCGGTGAAGTCGGGAACGGCACTTAATAACAGTGAACAACAACATGTTGCAAACCGTTTATTTGCCTGTAAAGAACCAAGTTTAACGCCATTTAATAAGTCAATCTTTATCACATTGACGGTGGACGAATTAGAGAAAAAATTTACTTAAATGGGAAGAATTACCGAAACTGTAAAAGTATTATTGATTATCAATGTTCTTGTTTTTATTGGTAGTCAATTTCTTGGTAATTATAGTATTCAGCTCTTTGCACTGTGGTTTTTTAAGAATGAAAATTTTGAAGTATGGCAGTTGATTACGCATATGTTTATGCATGGGAGCTTTATGCACATTCTGTTTAATATGTATGCTCTTTGGGCCTTTGGGAGCCCAATTGAACAAATGATGGGACAAAAGAAGTTCCTTTTCTTTTATTTTTCTTCAGGTTTAGGTGCGATCATTCTTCATACGCTGGTAAATTACCTTGCCTATCAAAATGGTTTTAATGAGCTGCTTGATGCCGGCTATAGTGTAGCGGAAGTTAATGATTGGCTTGGCAGTTCGTTTGAAAGTATAATGCGCACAAGCCAGTACGGGATTCCGGAAGGGGTAGACCAAGAATCTATTCAGGCAATGATGCAGGCATATTCAAGTTCTGCTGTTGGAGCTTCTGGCGCTATCTATGGTATTTTGGTAGCCTTTGGAATGATGTTTCCCAATGTAGAGCTGTTCTTGCTTTTTGTTCCGGTTCCTATTAAAGCAAAATATTTTATTCCCGGATTAATTGCACTAGATCTATTTTCCGGTTTTACAGGATATTCTCTCTTTGGAGGAGGAATAGCACATTTTGCACATGTTGGAGGTGCTTTATTTGGATTTATAATGATTTGGTACTGGAGAAAAAATCAGTTTAATCAAAATCGCTGGGATTAATAATGAGACCATCAGATAAGTTTAAATACAAGATCCAGACCGCTACGGTTACAGAAAAGCTTATAGCTGTAAATGTGATTGTCTTTTTGCTTTTCTTTCTATTCAGAACGATTACTTATCTGTTTCAGATACCTTCAGATTTCCTGGTGGAGTGGTTCGCCTTTCCAAAAGATCCAGGTGAGTTCCTGTTTAAGCCATGGTCTATTATTACCTATTCTTTCCTGCATAGCGGTATTTGGCATATCCTGGGGAATATGCTCATTCTTTACTTTTCCGGGGTTTATTTTCTAAATTTTTTCCCCCCAAAGAGGCTTCTTAATTATTACTTCCTGGGCGTTATTGTTGGTGCCCTTATTTACATGCTTAGCTATAACTTATTTCCGGCCTTCCAAGGTACGGGAAAATCCTATTTGATGGGTGCTTCAGCGGGTGTTATGGCAGTTTTAGTAGGGATAGCATCGCATGTTCCCAATATGCGTGTGAGACTGCTTATTCTTGGCAGTATAAAATTCTGGTGGATCGCGGCATTTTTAGTTGCCCTGGATGTTATCCAGATCCCCATGGGTAATGCGGGTGGTCACCTGGCGCATTTAGGTGGTGCAGCACTGGGTTATATTTATACCACCCAGTTGCAGAAAGGCAATGATATTGGAAGTTGGTTTGAAGGTATAATGGATAGTATTGCAAATTTATTTAAGCCTAAAGAAAAGAAAGCCAGAATGAAGACCGTCCACAGAACCACGAAAAAGTCGGCAGGAACATCTTCTTCCTCGCGCAGCCGTTCAGGACGACTTGATAAGGATGAAAAGCAGAAAAGAATTGATGCTATCCTGGACAAGATTAGTAAAAGTGGCTATGACAGCCTTAGCAAAGCAGAAAAAGATTTTCTTTTTCAGGCTGGAAAAGATGATTAAATGAAGAATCTAAATTGGTTTGATAAATTCATTTTTCTTTTAAATTCGCTCCTGGCAGCGGCTTTGCTGTTTTCCTATCTTTTGCCTTTTATTCCTCCCAACAAGTTTGCCCTGCTATCTGTCTTGAGCCTTGGCGTTCCTTTGCTCATTATGATTAATGCGGCTTTTCTGTTTTACTGGTTAGTAAAGCTGAAAAAACAGATCTGGCTGCCAGTGATTACCCTTTTACTCGGCTTTAATCATGTGACTTCCATTTATGAATTTGAAGCTTCTGAAGAGAATGGCGAAGCTGAAGGCCTGGAGGTTTTGAGCTATAACGTCAGGCATTTTAGTCAATACCTCAGTACTCCCGAAGAAAGGGAAACTGTGCCAAAAAAGATCACCTCTTTTATTGCAGGCGAGGATCCTGATATTGTGGCTTTTCAGGAATATTATAACGGAGAGATAGAGGTTGCCAGGCAATTTCCGTATAAATATATTAAACTTAAAACCGAGAGTGCAGAATTTGGATTAGCTGTTTTTTCCAAATATCCGATTATAAATACCGTCTCTCTAAATTTTGACTCTGCCAGTAACAATAATGGAGTTTATGTCGATATTGCGGTTAAAACCGATACGCTGCGTGTAATCAATATTCATCTTCAATCCTTCAGTGTAAAACCAGATATCGGGAATATCGAAAAAGAAAGCTCAAAAAGGGTGTTTTTGGGTATGGGACAAACCTTTGCCATTCAGCAGGAACAGGTAGAACTTGTACTGGAGGTGATAAGAAATACTCCGTATAAGGTCATAGTCATGGGAGACTTCAATAATACGGCTTATTCCTATATCTACCGGGAGCTTCGTTCTGAAGGATCTGGATTAAACGATGCTTATAAAGAAGCAGGTAGCGGCTTCGGAAGAACGTTTGATTTCGATTATTTTCCGTTAAGGATTGATTTTATACTTCCCGATGAGTCTATAGAAGTGCTGTCTTTTAAAACTTCTGAAGTTTTCTTTTCAGATCATTTCCCTATTAAGGCCACATTATCCTTGTCTTCAGAATAATACTTTATTAGTCTTCTTCTTCCAAATATGTGAGACTGTTAGGTCCCTCATTAAACAGTAGGTCGATAATTGCCAAATTTGGAATGAAACCATTTTTAGGTTCAAAAACCTGTGGATAACGGCTATTGCTGAAAGTTGTTCTGGATTTTGCGTCAATAAGATGCCGGTAATCCTGAAGATCTTTTGGATTTAAAATATATTCTGAAGTTTTCTCAATTTTAATGTCCAATTGGAGGCTTTCCAGTACAAAATCGAGGCAGGCATAATTGAAATCCAGTAAATATCTAAATTTTTTGTGGTACAGGGGATATAGATCATCTTCATAAAATTCAAAAAAAGGAGAAGTTTGGTATGACGCTTTTAAAGCTCTCCAGTGCTGCTTCTGCCATTCAAAATCGTTTTCAATAAGAACGTCCCTGTATTTTTGATGTCTGTTATCTTTTGTGTTTAATCCTAAAGAAGAAGAATGTTTTATTGGAATGTTGAGTAGTAGTTTACCGTTGGAATCGTAAATATACATTCTGTTACGGTACGTCTGCTTCTGATAATTATCTTCATTTTCGAAAACCACTCTCTCTGCCCTTACCAGTTGGACATATTGAAAAATTGAACCAAAGTATGCAGGATGCAGAAGAATCTCCATGTTGGTTTAAGAATTTCTTCTTTTTTTAAAATAATTGAAGGCAATTAGCACCACAACGATCATGAGCGCGTACGGAAGATAGGAAATCGGTGTTCCCTGTCCACGAACTGTTGTAAATACCCTGTCCCACCTTATTTTATTCATAATCCCTGAAGCATTCGTATCCCAGCTAAACCAGATAAAAACCGGTTTTCCAACCACATGATTTTCAGGTACAAACCCCCAGTACCTGCTGTCTTCACTGTTGTTTCGGTTATCTCCCATCATCCAGTAATAATTTTGTCTGAATGTATAGGAATTAATTTCTTCTCCATTTAGAAGAACTCTGTTTCCGTTTAAAGTCAGCACATTATCCTCCTCCATCTCATAGCCTTCATAGGTCTCTATAATGCGTTTATAAAAAGGCATTGTCTTTTGATTAATTTCCACAGTAACCCCTTCCTTCGGAATATATATAGGGCCCATGTTGTCAGAATTCCAATTGAGTTTGTTATTGTTGGGAAAAATAGAAGAAAGTTTGGTTCCAGCAGAATCCACATAACGTTCAATAGAAGCAACGTTGGGATGGTTTTTTAATCTTTGGAAACCTTCTTCTGTAAGCGCCCTTATCACAAATCTGTTTGTTGCGGGATCATAGCTATAGCCATCGGTAATGTCCAGTTCCTGATACATGTATTGCGGACTAAATCCCTGGCCTTTGGTTTCTCCAAAATAAGTGTATTGTATTTTTGCCCGGCCAGGAAGTTGTAAACGTTCGCCGTTAATGTGGACCCTTCCATCAATAATACTTAAGGAGTCGCCGGGTACACCAACAGCACGTTTTACATAGTTTGACTTCTTGTCTATCGGCTTATCAAAGTGCTGATTAGAACGGTCAAAGAACTGCCTTACGGTATCAACGGGCCAGTTAAAAACCACAATATCGTTCCTTTCAATTTTTTCGAACCCAGGGAGACGCATATATGGGATCTGCGGATTGTTTAGGTAAGATTTTATTCCGAGAAAAGGAATAGTATCATGGACCATAGGAAAAGCTACAGCCGTTTTTGGTACTCTGGCGCCGTAATGGAACTTGCTAACAAAAAGGAAGTCTCCCACCAGCAATGTCTTTTCCAAAGAGGAAGTAGGAATGGTAAAAGGCTGCATCACGTATGTGTGCACTATAGTCGCGGCAATAACGGCAAAAAGAACAGAACTTATCCATTCGCCAGTTGCTGTTCTCGGTTGCAGGCTTCTGTCTTCAATATAGGAAACATCAGCAGCGTAATTAACATAATAGATATAAAAGCCTAATGTCAATATTGCCAGCCAGGTATCTGCAGTAGAATGGCGACCAAAGCTTCTCACTGTTTCCACCCAAATTACAGGAAACATAATGAGGTTTACAATAGGAATAAAGAGGAGAATAACCCACCACCACGGGCGATTAATAATCTTCATCAATATTACCGCATTGTATATAGGAATTGCGGCTTCCCATGCCTGTCTTCCTGCCTTTTGATAAAGCTTCCATGTACCAAAAAAGTGGATTACCTGGATGAACAGGAAAAACAGAAACCATTCTGTAAACGTCATAATCTAGTTGTTTGCTGTTATAGGTGTACTATTCAACAGAATTGTTACTAAAAATCTTAGAAAAGGCTGGAGAGCACATCCCTCATGGTAAATACACCTTTTTTATCTTTGAGCCATTCAGCAGCAATAACTGCTCCAAGTGCGAAACCCTGTCTCGACTTTGCCATGTGCATAATTTCTATCGTATCAATTTTGGATTCGTAAGAGACTGTATGGGTGCCGGGTACATCTTTTATACGCTTCGCATAAATGGGAATTTCATCCTTATCTGCATGATCCAGCTGCCATCCATTTTTGTTAGGGTTCTCTGCAATTATCTGTTGCGCAAGACTAATTGCAGTGCCACTGGGAGCATCAAGTTTTTCGGTATGATGAATCTCTTCAATTTCAACAGCGTAATCATCCAAACCCTTCATCATGTGGGCCAGCTTTTTGTTCAGTTCAAAAAAAACATTTACCCCAAGGCTAAAGTTGGAGGCGTAAAGGAATGCGGAATCTTCTTCTTTACAAAGTTTCGTTACTTTTTCATAGTCATCAAGCCATCCGGTAGTTCCGCAAACTACGGGAACTTTATGCTTGAAAGCCGTGGTAATATTCTTATAAGCTGCTTTTGGAATACTGAAGTCTATTGCTGCATCTATTTCCAATTCGTCCAGATTGTAAGCTTCTATGTCTTCAGATACCCTTAGCACAATTTCGTGTCCTCTGTTTATAGCAATTTCTTCAATTGCTTTTCCCATTTTTCCGTAACCTAATAGTGCTATTTTCATTAAAATTTGAAATTTAAAGATAATCCGTAATTTGTTTTTCCTGTAAGTGAGTTAAAATCCATATTTGGTTTAAAAGAAAGATCCTCACTCACGTTAAACTGTTGAAGGTGGGCGTCCACATTGGCATCTATGATATTAAGGATGTAGATACCGGCTATCACCAGTATCGAAATTTCTTTATTGCGCTGATAAAATTGTTGTGCATCCACCAGCCTGTCCAGAGAAATTCGGCCTGCAAATTCGTCTACCCTTCCCGCAAGCCGGTCTTTGTAAGCATCTCTGTACCTGTCGTATTGCCTGTCATTATCAATATAAAAATAGATGCCGACTCCCAATCCCGCATACGCAATGGGAATTTTCCAGTAGCGGCCATTATATGCCTGTCCCAAACCCGGTAAAATTGTTGAGTAAAAGGCGGCCTTGGCAGGAGCAAGGGGATTGTAGGGTTCATAATCTCCTGGATCTGGCAGAGGAGCTTCTGTGAGTCCCCTTCGTTCAACAGCAAGTGAATCTTCCTGAGCAAAAGTTATTGCTGAAAAAAGCAGAAAGAAAATTCCTGTTAAAATGAAAGTTTTAATCTTCACTTTGAATAAGCTTTTTGATACGTTCAAAATCTTCTTCAGATTTAAAAGGAATGGTAAGTTTTCCATTTCCTTTTTTAGTAACTTTTACATCTACCTTAGCACCCAGATATTCTGAAAATTCCTTGACTCCTTTTTTGTAGGCGGTAGCGATAGCAGTAGATTGAGGAGCATTTTTACTTTTAGTGTTCCCCTCCTGCATTTCCCTCACCAGCTTTTCGGTATCTCTTACAGATAAAGACTTCTGAAGGATCTTCTCATAAATATTTAATTGAAGTTGCGGATCATCAACATTAATTAAGGCACGTCCATGTCCCATAGATAAAAATCCGTCGCGCATCCCGGTCTGGATAATTGGATCCAGTTTAAGCAACCTCAGATAATTGGCAATTGTCGACCTGTTTTTTCCCACCCGATCGCTAAGTTGCTCCTGGGTAAGACTAATTTCATCCATTAATCTTTGATAGGAAAGTGCGATCTCGATAGGGTCAAGATCCTGACGCTGAATATTTTCTACCAGTGCCATTTCCAGGGATTCCTGATCGTTAGCAATTCTTATATAAGCCGGGACAGTTTCCAGACCAATTAGTTTGGAGGCCCGGTACCTGCGCTCACCAGATACAAGCTGATATTTGTCAAATTCCAGCTTCCTTACGGTTATAGGCTGGATTACGCCAAGTTCTTTTATGGAAGATGCAAGTTCTCGTAATGATTCTTCGTTAAAACTAGTCCTTGGCTGAAATGGATTAACTTCTATTGAAGATAATTCAAGTTCAACAATATGGCCTACTAATTTGTCTGCATTTTTATCTTCTGCAGATCGAATATCATTTTGAGGGTCTTTTAGCAGAGCTGAAAGTCCGCGTCCAAGAGCTTGTTTCTTCGTCGCCTTCGCCATCTTCTAAGAGTTTTTCTTTATAATTTCGTGCGCCAGGCTCAGGTAGTTACTAGCGCCTTTACTAGCGGCATCATAATTAATAATACTTTCACCGTAACTTGGTGCTTCACTTAAACGAACATTACGCTGGATGATTGTATCAAAAACCATTTCATTAAAATGCTTCTGAACTTCTTCTACCACCTGGTTGGATAACCTCAAACGGGAATCATACATTGTTAGCAAAAGACCTTCAATATCCAGTTTGTTGTTATGGATTTTCTGAACACTTTTTATGGTATTGAGTAACTTACCAAGACCTTCCAGTGCAAAATATTCACATTGAATTGGAATAATTACAGAATCTGAAGCGGTAAGTGCATTAAGAGTTAGTAAACCTAGCGAAGGAGCACAGTCTATTAAAATATAATCGTATTTTTCCTTTAACGGGAGAATTGCTTTTTTGAGCATGTATTCTCTTGATTCCTGATCTACCAGTTCAATTTCTATAGCCACCAGATCTATGTGTGCCGGAATAATGTCCAGATTTGGAGATCCTGTTTCCATAATGGCTTTAGAAGCTTCAATAGAATGTTCCAGCAGTTGATAAGTACCCAATTCTACCGCTTCCACGTCGATACCAAGTCCCGAAGTCGCATTTGCCTGGGGATCGGCATCGATAAGTAAAACTTTTTTTTCTAAAACCCCCAGCGATGCCGCCAGGTTTACTGAAGTTGTGGTTTTTCCCACACCTCCTTTTTGGTTAGCGATAGCAATGATTTTGCCCATTAATTATATCCGGTTTTTGAAACGTAAAAATACAATTAATTATAGGTATATAAAATCATTTTGTTAACAGCTTATAAAGGAGTTTTCAGTTCTAAGTTTTCAGTTCTTAGAATTTAATATTTTCGTGTCTGATAGAGGAAAAAGGAAAGGGGAGCGTTGTACGTGTCAAAAAAAATCTTGATTAGTTTAAATGGTTAAAAATTTTTTGCGGGTTCTGAGAAAATATAACTACAACACAAGTCTAAACCACAATTAAAAACTGAAACTTTGAACTTCAAACATTGAACTTTTTAACTCTTTTTAGCTTTAATCATTGCCTCCAGTTGATCCCACATTTCCTCCGGAATAGCTTCAAGCAAATTAAATTGTCCTGCACCTTTCAACCATTCTCCACCATCTATGGTAATAACTTCCCCATTTACATAAGCTGAAAAATCTGAAACAAGATAGGCAGCGAGATTTGCCAATTCCTGATGTTCTCCCACACGTTTAAGCGGAACTTTTTTGGCAAGGTCAAACTTTTCTTTTAAATCTCCGGGCAGCAATCGGTCCCACGCACCTTTGGTAGGGAAGGGGCCGGGAGCAATGGCGTTGGATCTAATCCCGTACTTCGCCCATTCGACTGCCAGAGAACGCGTCATTGCCAGCACGCCGGCTTTTGCTGTAGCGCTGGGTACAACATAAGCAGAACCTGTCCAGGCGTAGGTCGTAACAATGTTTAGAACGGTCTTATTTTCTTCTTTTTTGTCGATCCAATGTTTACCAAAGGCTAAAGTGCAATTTTTGCTGCCTTTAAGGACGATATCAATAATGGTGTCAAAGGCATTGGCACTTAATCTTTCTGTAGGAGAAATAAAATTTCCTGCGGCATTGTTTAGCAGTACATCTGCACTTCCGAATTCTTTAATAATTTCATCCCGCATTTGTTCGACTTCATCATAATTTCTGACATCACATTTGACGGGAAAACATTTTTCGCCGGTTTCATTTTCAAGTTCTTTTGCTGTATTTTTTAGCTTTTCAATATTTCTGGAAGTAATGGCAACATGAGCTCCCAATTCCAGGAAATATCTGGTCATCGCTTTTCCGAGTCCGCTACCACCACCGGTAACTACAATCGTTTTTCCTCTTAAAGCGTCGTCTCTAAGCATTTTATTTTTGTAGTTCATGTTTAAAAAGTTTTACCTTGGTTGTTTAATAGCAGGTTATGTATATAGCCTAATTTACTAATATCTTTGTTATTGAGAATAAACGGATAAATATCAGAGAGGCCCATCCCGCGGTTCAAAGAATTTATGGCTATAGTTAAAGATATGTATTCATTTACAATGGCATCAAAATCGCTTTCTTTGTAAGGATTAATTGTAATACCTGAACTTAAAAGTTGCTTGTCTTTTGAAACCTTCGGTTCTGTTTTTACACCAAAATAGTATGCGGTTTCCACAGTGTCCATGATGTGTAAGTAATGAGCCCAGGTTTCGGCCCAATCTTCCCAGGGATGTGAAGAGGCATATTTTGTAATAAAAAATTCCCGCCAATCTTTGGCAGGTCCTTTCTTGTAATACTCCTGCAGGGCTTCGGAATAATTTTTTCTTTCGTCCCCAAAAATTTCCCTAAACTGACGAAGATTTTCTTGATTTGGCAAAATAATAGCCTCCCAGTAAAAATGCCCGATTTCATGCCTGAAGTGCCCCAGAAGGGTTCTCATTTTCTCTCCCATCTGCATTCGTGCCTTCTCCCTCTTTAAATCATCTGCTTCTTCTACATTTAGGGTTATGACGCCGTTTAGATGTCCTGTTAGTACCTGCTGTCCATTTTTACTGTTAGTGCCGGGTCCTAAAAAACGGAATTGTAATTTTAGATCTTTCCTGTCTTTTTGCTGAAAAACAAATGGTAGTTGCAGCTTATTGAGACTATAAATCAACCTGTGTTTGGCAAATTCTATTAGTCGCCATTCCTCCAATCTTTTTTCATCTCCAATGTTCGGGATAACGCTGTTTAACTGACAGGCTTCGCAGTATTCAAAACCTGAATTCTCTGGTATTAGCCAATTACATGCACTGTGTTCGTGATTTCTGCAATATTTAAGGGTTGTTCTATTTTCACGAAAATCTGTTCCCGGATTTGCGGCTATTATCTTTTCTTCCTCATTACAATATCCCAATAAACTGTTGCAATATCCACAGATATCGTTTTCAAAAAAAATTATATTGTTACAGTTGTTACAGTTGAAAATTTTCATCGAGAAAATATTTAGATAGAAGTAAATCCTGTAACAAATATCCCTTAATTTCTTTGTTTTTGATTGTAAGTATTAGTTAATAATTTGGAATCAAATATTCTAATATTTGTCTTGATTCCGGTTTCTGCTTAAGCGTTTCTTTTGATGTATTTTTTAGCATTTTTCATAGTTTCTGGAAGTAATGGCTACTTTTTGCTCTCAACTCCGGAAGCATCTTGTTATCGCCTCTTCTAGTGTCGGTTACAACAAAAGCTCTCTCAGCACATTCTGTGTCGATGGATCATATTTAAAAAATTCTTAGTAATTACGGAATCTCTTTTTCTAACACTATAGTGTAACCTGTTTTAGAATATTTCTTATAAAATTTTCTCCTTAAGAATGTTAGTGATTTAAGTAAAAACTTGATTACTCCTTTACTTTTATATAACTCCCACTCTGGAAAATCTTCCCTGTACCTGTACTCTAAACGGATTTTTTTAAAATGGCCGGAGATATCTGTACGAGTTAAGTTTTTCTTTTTGGTGTCTCCTAAATATTTCTCAATCACAAGAGGGTTATAAGGTTTTATGTGAGATAAGTCATCATAGAATCCGTCCCAGAAAAGTGGAGTTGATATTACGATTTTTCCTCCTGGTTTACAACATCTTCCAATTTCTTCTAATGTTTTATATGCATCTTCAGGTGCAAGATGCTCAATAACATGACTCATATGGATGAGGTCAAAAAAGTCCTTTTCAAAAGGAAGAATGGGTAGTTTTCCGTAAAAAGTATTTTTATATTTTTCTTTGAGAACAGCGACACTTTCAGGATTACCATCAAATAGAAATATATCTTTTTTCTGACAATAATTAGCAAAGCCACCTTCTCCCGCACCAATATCGAGGACTTTATCTTCCGGTTTAACCAATTCCCTTGCAATTTCAAAGAATGGTTCTCTTTTAAAAGTGACAAATTCCGGTTCTATCATTGGTGCTTTATCTTGAGAAGTTTTACAAAAGAAATACTATTCCTCTTCAATTAATATTTCCAGTAATTTTATTGCAGCGTCACTAATCTTTGTGCCGGGACCAAAAACAGCCACAGCACCGGCATCAAATAAAAACTGGTAGTCCTGTGAAGGAATTACACCTCCCACAATTACCATAATATCCTCCCGGCCATGCTTCTTTAACTCTTCTATTACTTGCGGAACAAGTGTTTTATGACCGGCGGCCAACGAAGAAACCCCTAAAATATGTACATCGTTTTCTATAGCCTGTTTAGCCGCTTCTTTTGGCGTCTGAAAAAGTGGGCCAATATCTACATCAAAACCAAGATCGGCATAGCCGGTGGCAACTACTTTTGCGCCACGATCGTGACCGTCCTGTCCCATTTTCGCAATCATTATTCGAGGCCTGCGGCCATCCTGCTCTGCAAATTTATCGGCTAATTCCCGGGCTTTTTTAAAGGATGAGTTATCTTTCATTTCTTTTGAATAAACACCACTGAAGGATTGAATTTTTGCTTTATACCTTCCGTAAACCTCTTCCAGGGCATCGCTGATTTCTCCAAGAGTTGCTCGGTGTCGGGCCGCTTCTATAGCCAATGCCAATAAATTACCATTTTCATGCTTTGCTGCTGAAGTGAGGTCGGCTAAAGCTTTTTTGACTTTTTCAGGATTTCTTTCCTTTTTTGTTTTTTCCAAGCGGACAAGTTGTTGTTTTCTCACCGTCTGGTTGTCTACTTCCAGCGTTACAAGCGGATCTTCTTTTTCGAGTCTGTATTTGTTATTCCCCACAATAATGTCCGTTCCGCTGTCAATACGAGCCTGCTTTTTTGCTGCAGCTTCTTCAATTCTCATTTTGGGAATTCCTGCCTCTATAGCTTTGGTCATGCCACCTAAATTTTCAACTTCCTGAATTAAACCCCAGGCTCTCTGCGCAATTTCATCTGTAAGGTTTTCAACATAATAACTTCCTGCCCAAGGGTCTACCGTTTTTGTAATTTTGGTTTCCTGTTGCAGGAAAAGCTGCGTATTTCTCGCGATTCTTGCTGAAAAGTCCGTGGGCAAAGCGATTGCTTCATCTAAAGCATTGGTATGTAAACTCTGAGTTCCACCAAAAGCGGCTGCCGCAGCTTCAATACAAGTTCTGGCGACGTTGTTAAACGGATCCTGCTCTGTTAAACTCCAGCCGCTGGTTTGGGAATGGGTTCTTAAAGCAAGGGATTTTGGATTTTTAGGATTAAACTGTTTTACCAGTTTTGCCCAAAGCATACGTGCTGCCCTCATTTTGGCAATTTCCATGAAATGGTTCATCCCGATAGCCCAGAAGAATGATAGCCGCGGAGCAAAACTGTCAATATCCATACCGGCGCCAAGTCCTTTTCGAATATATTCCAGTCCGTCGGCTAGGGTATAAGCCAGTTCAATATCACAGGTGGCTCCGGCTTCCTGCATATGATATCCGGAAATACTGATACTATTAAATTTGGGCATATTTTTAGAAGAATATTCAAAAATATCTGAAATAATCTTCATCGATGGAGTAGGAGGGTAGATGTACGTATTGCGTACCATAAACTCCTTTAAAATATCGTTCTGAATAGTTCCCGAAAGTTCTTCAGGTTTTACACCTTGTTCTTCAGCAGCAACGATATAAAATGCCATTATAGGAAGTACGGCTCCGTTCATGGTCATGGAAACCGACATTTTATTCAGGGGAATCTGGTCGAAAAGTATTTTCATATCTTCAACAGAATCTATGGCCACCCCGGCTTTTCCCACATCTCCAACCACACGTTCGTGATCGCTGTCGTAACCGCGGTGGGTGGGAAGATCGAATGCTACGGAAAGACCTTTTTGCCCCGCCGCCAGATTTCTTCTGTAAAAAGCATTGCTTTCTTCCGCAGTAGAAAATCCGGCGTACTGACGAATTGTCCACGGTCTGCTAACATACATTGTGCTGTACGGGCCCCGCAGGTACGGCGGAATTCCAGCAGCAAAACCAAGATGCTCCAGGTGCTGAATATCTTCTTCGGAATAGGAAGGTTTCAGATTAATTTCTTCCGGAGTCTCGAATTCTTCAGATTTCTGAAGTTGAGGTTTCAGTTCAGGCTCTGTTAATTTTATATGTTGAAGATTTTTTCTTGGCATTACTTTACGGCTTTTTCCTTTTCCAGTTTCTCCTGTTCCATCCTCTCGCCTAAACGCTTTTCGAGAATTGGCGGAATTAGCGTTTTTCTTGGGTTTCTTTTCAGGAATGGATACAATTCCAGGTCATTGAGCATTTTATCTTCAGAGTTTTCAAAAGTATTGGTACCGATAAGCACCAGTTTACCATCGTCAAACATTTTTTGTTCTGCTTCAGCACTTTCTTTGATTTTTCGCTGGATAATCCCTTCTTTTAATTGCTTAAGAAAGCCTCCATTTTTTTCAATTTCTTTAAAAATATCCAGGGCCATTTCAGCAAATTGCCTCGTTATACTCTCGATATAGTACGCACCTTCTGCGGCATTGGAAACTTTGTCCAGGTAAGCTTCATTTTTCATCACCAACAATTGGTTTCGGGCAATCCGGTCTCCAAATTCATTGGTTTTATGAAAAATAGCATCATAAGGCAGGTTGTAAACAGTGTCTGCGCCACCCAAGACAGCGCTCATGCTTTCTGTGGTGGTGCGAAGCATATTCACATTATAGTCGTACAAGGTTTTATTCCTTTTTGAAGGCAAGGCCAAAATATGGCAATTATCGGCAATATTATATTCTTTAACCAATGTAGAATAAAGCCAACGCAGCGCCTTGATCTTAGCGATTTCAAAAAAGTAGTTGGAGCCCGAAGCGACTATAAACTGGACCTGAAGATCTTCTGAATGTCGAAAATTGCCATTTTCGGCATAGCGATTCAAATATTCATTAGCATGAGCCAGGGCATAAGCCAATTGCTGCGGAATTGTAGCGCCGGCATTTTGATAAAGGGTACTATCTACGGAGATTACTGAATTAAAGTCCCCCGAATTTTTAACAATATCGTCCAGTATTTCGTGATCCTGCTTCAGGTTGTAAAACCAATTGCCGGTTTTGGCAAGATTTCCGATAATATCAGTCTGGATAACTATTTTGCTGCTTTTACCGCAGAAAAAATGTCTGAGTTTTTCAACATATTCCGCAGAAAGAAATTCCAGACTTATCAAAATGCGGAAATTCAACTCTAAATCTTTAAAAAGTTCAGAAATTTCAGTTTTCTCATCGGGGATTATAAACCAAAGTGATTCAGCACCTTTTTGAAGCGCATTTTTTGCATTTTTGTTGCTAATCTCTACGGAAGCCACATAAATGCGTTCACAAATATTCCAGTTTTTGGGAGAAGGAGTTGGAACTGCTTTAGAAACATCATCTTTATGATAAAAAGGCTTGACATGAATACCGTCCAGGCTCTTATAGATCAGTTTCTCGTTGTAATCCTCACCTTTTAGATCGACTTGAATTTTTTGCTTCCATTGTCGTGCAGAAACTTCTTCAAATTCCTGAAATAATTTCTCCTTCATCAGTATCATTTTAAAACAGCTGAATTTGAGCTGTTTTATTCTATAGAATCGTATTCGATGATGTAAATATCTTCATCTGCACGCTTCATGTAGTATTTTTGACGTGCGAATTGCTCCAGTTGCACAGAATCCTGCAACTGCTGAATAATTGCTTTATCGTGAGCAATCTGGTTCTGGTAATATTCTTTATTTTCCTTTAGTTCGTTGACTTCCTGGTTAAGTTCATGGTGCACAAACCAGGAATTGCTGTCCAAAAAGAACATCCAGCCTGCAAAGATGAGGCTTAGCAAGACATATTTATTGCTGATAAATCTTACCCAGGGTTTATTGCGTAGCTCTTTCCACTTCATTGCTTTAAATATACAAAATTAGCTTAAGCGATCCTTAATGATTGTTTGTACAATATCAACAGCTACTGTATTATACTTGTTTGTGGGAATTATAATGTCTGCAAACTCTTTTGTAGGTTCTATAAATTGCTGGTGCATTGGCTTAAGGGTTGTTTGGTACCGCCACAACACCTCGTCCAGATCCCTGCCGCGCTCGTTAATATCACGTTTTAACCTTCTAATTAGGCGTTCATCGCTGTCGGCATGCACATATATTTTAATATCGAACAATTTACGAATGTCGGGATGAGTAAGGATCAAAATTCCTTCGACAATTAAAACTTTCCTGGGATGGATGGTGCGGGTTTCGCCAGTGCGGTTATGTTCCTTAAACGAGTAAAGTGGTTCTTCTATAGATTCACCGGATTTTAGCGCTTTAAGATGGTTCACCAACAGGTCGAAATCAATAGATTTTGGATGATCAAAGTTGATCTTCACCCGTTCTTCGTAGCTCAAGTGGGAAGTATCCTGGTAATAAGAGTCCTGGGATATGATATCTACTTCATCGTTTCTAAGTTCTTCTATAATTTGATTTACCACGGTTGTTTTTCCGCTCCCGGTACCTCCTGCAATTCCGATAATCAGCATAAAATAATTTTACAAGCAAATTTAGTTATTCCTTTTTAAAACCAAACCCAAGCCGAAAGATTAAAAATAAAATTGCCTGTAGCTTTGTGAAAGTTTTATATTTGACTTTTCAGGAGGGGCTGTTTTATTTTTACCTACTTAAGATATGAGGATTTTATTTTATGCGCATTCTTCTACATTGTATGGAGCGAACAGATCTTTAATGGAATTAATTTTGGGGATGAGGGAATGTGATCCAAACTTGGATGTTATGTTAATTATACCCGAAAAAGGTATTATTGAATCTGAATTGATCAGGGGAAACATTCCTTATAAGATAATTAAACATTACAACTGGTTTTACAACAAAGCTTTTGGAGATAAGTGGAAAAAGAAATCTCCTGTTTTATTTAAATTATGGATGTGGAGAAATAAATGGATGAAATTATTTCACAATAGAGTGGCTGTTAGAAAACACCTAAAATATGCAAAACAATTTTCTCCTGGTTTTATTTACGTAAATTCTTCTTTAAACCCAATGGGGCTTCTAGTAGCAGACCGACTAAATATTAAGAGTGCGTGGCATCACAGAGAAACTTTAAGCGATGAGATAAATGGTTTTTGCCTGGAGGACGAAAAGAAGTTTTTGAAATATTACCGTTCCACTAATCTACATTTTTTTCCGTCTCAATTTCTCGCAAAGAATTATTTAAGAAAATTTGAGAAGGTAGAATCGAAAGTCGTTTATAATAGCATTTTACTTGATGAAACAACTTCTTCTGTGCGAAAGCTAAAAAGGCCTTTACGCTTTGGTATTGTGGGAAGGATAAACGATCAAAAAAATCAGAAAGAAATAATTCGATTATTTAAAACTCCTGAAGTTGAAAGATTAAGTGTGGAGTTACATATTATAGGACATGGAGATGAACAGTTTCAGGAGTGGCTTCGGAAGCAACAAATCCCGAATGTTATCTTTCATGATTTTCTGGATAGAAGGGAGATATATGAAAAGTTTGATTTTCTTATATCGAATGCACGTTATGAAGCATTTGGAAGAACGGTTGCAGAGGCTAATTGTGCAGGAATACCAGTAATAGTTCGTTCTTCGGGAGCGCTTCCGGAATTGGTTCAGGAAGGTTATAACGGCTATATTTATAAGGATTTATCTGAATTAAAATCTATTATAAATAAGTTAAACGTTCTAGAAGACGAAGAATATCAAGAATTATCTGAAAAAAGTATTCTTTATGCTAATAAAAAATACAATTATCTTTCCATTGCAGGGAAAGTTTATGGTGAACTGAAATTTTTGTAAAGGTATTTATTGAACTCCTTAGTAGCTATTTCAGCACCGTCAGGGTTTAAATGGTTTGCATTATAAAAATACCGGGCTTCAAAATTCAGGGAATCTTGTCGGTAAATTTTTATATGTGGATAAGATCTTTTCAATCTGCTAATCAAGCGATCTCTACTATCAACAATTTCTGGATTTCGTAGCTTTTGATACCTATAATGGGCGGGTGGCACGTAAAGGAGGACTTGCAAGCCCCTCTTTAAGGAAAATTGAATCATATGCTCAAGTAGTTCGAAATTTTTTTTAAAGCTTAAAGTGTCTTCAATATTTTCAATGAAAATGTCTTCATTTTTGATGAGGCTGTCTTTATGACCCACAGCCTGATAGGATCCATAATATTTATTTTCGTCAAATCCATATTCATTCAATTGTATACCAGATTCGTCAAAAATATGATCCTGAAGTCTTTTTGAAAAGTATCCCTGATTACTAAAGAATAAAAAATTATCCTGAAATTTTACATCTCTCTGAAAAGTATTAATGGAATAAAAAGCCAGGTTTTTATGATCTATTACTTTAGAAGTGTGGTTTTTGCTCCTATGGGCCCGATCGTACGAAACCTCGATAACCACCATTTCTAAATTTGGAAGTTTATCCGTAAAAGCTTTAAGTAATTTGAAATCTTCATAGAATCTTTGGCTCGAATTTGCCAGATTAATAGATTCGAAGTTAAGATAACGCGGATTTATTGCACGCTGAGTTTCCGATGATCCGAGAAATAGAACTTGAATATCTTCTTTATGCTCTAGCATATAGGCATGTCTAACCTTTTCAGCAAAAGGAATTTGTCTAAGTTTAAATTCTACCAATACCAATAAAAGTAATATGGGTAAAACGAAAATAATCCAGGAGCGGAAAAGTTTTCTAATCTTAGAATTGGAAGTAAATGAATGATTCTTTTGGTCCTCCATATCGAAGTATAAAATAAACAAAAATGTAATATATGCACCACCTTCCTATCTTAGGAATATGCATTTGCAGGTTTTGGAATGGATATTCCTTATTTCTTAAAACCAATTCCAGTAGCAACATAAGAGGAAGAAATAACAGGTTCATCCCGATAAGAGTTTCAAAATCATTATCTGGAAGCATACTAAAAATCCTACTTAATATATTCCAGGCAATGGAGATGGTTGGGGCTCTAAAGAAAACTATAGATAATACTACTAAAATGAAAGTAATACCTATAGATAGTACCCGGGGAGTTCCCGTTTTAAGTTTGTTTGCTCTAAGGTAATCTGTTTTTATTCTATTTCCTATCATGTAAGCAGCGTGGATAACTCCAAAGGCTATAAAAGTCCAGTTAGCTCCATGCCATAATCCAATCAAAAAAAACGTAACGAAAAGTCCAGCGCTATTGGTATAGATATTTCTTTTGCGGTTTTTTAGAAGAGGAATGTGCACATAATCTCTAAACCATCTGCTGAGGGTGATATTCCATTTTCTCCAAAAATCCGGAATACTTTCAGCAAAATGAGGTAAATTAAAATTGATGCTTAACCTAAACCCAAGAAGTTTTGCTGTGCCAATCGCCACATCGGCATATCCTGAAAAATCACAGTAAATCTGGAAATAGAAAAGCACCAAGCCGTAAAAAAGTTCCAAACTTTGAAAGGATTCCGGATTGGCAAAAATTTCGTTGACAGCTAACGCGAGGTTATCTGCTATAACCATTTTCTTAAATAGTCCCCAGAGGACTTGCCTTAATCCTTCCTTTGCGAGCAGCGTATCAAATTTCCTTTCTTTAAAAAATTGAGGCAATAAGAAAGAAGCCCTTTCTATTGGTCCCGCTACAAGCTGGGGAAAGAAACTTACAAAGCACAAAAACTCCAATAACTTATGAGTGGGTTTTATTTTTCCGCGATAAACATCTATAGTATAGCTAAGGGTTTGAAAAGTATAAAAGCTCAGTCCTACAGGAAGAATAATTTGAAAGCTGGTATACAGGCTGGATTGAGGATCCAATTCCAAAAGCTGGCCGAGGCTTTCGATAAAAAAATTATAATACTTAAAAATAAAGAGTACTCCAAGATTCCAAACGATGCTAAGCCAGAGAATAATTTTTTTCTTTAAGTGAGATGAAGATTTATCAATAATAATTCCCGCGTAGTAATCTATTAAGGAACTTAAAAGAATAAGGATTAGAAATCTCGAGTCCCATGCACCATAGAAGAAGTAGCTACCGATTAGAATTAGAACATTCTGCCAACGAATATTTTGGCCACCTATTATCCAGTAAAGGAGAAAAATTATTGGAAGAAAAAGAGCAAATTCAAAGGAATTAAACAGCAATTTTCAGGAGTTTATATCTTTTAAAGATTAAAAAACCCGGGAATTTTCCCGGGTCTTGTTTAAATATAAATTATTTTTAAATTTATCTTCTTTCATTGCAGTCCCCACCGTCAGCAACAGCATCATCGGTAATGATTGATATGGTAGAACGCCCGAATAGAGAAGATCGATAGATACCTGTTCCATAGTAGGATGAACATGCGATTCCAGTCCCATCTGAGGCGTACTCATGAAAAAGTAAACTAGTATCTGGATTGTCTAAGCTACGAAATCTAATAGGACCTGTGTTACCCCGTAAATTTGGTTCAGCAAAAAGCTCACAAGTGATTAGATTTCCAAAGATTCCTGCATCACAACTTGCTTGCAGTACATCACCAGTGTAAGTTCTACTATTTAAAACATATTGCATAAAGATAGGAGAATCTCCCTCTGTACCTTGTAACATAAAATTGAATGTTTGAAGAGCACCAGGAGCTCCCAGTTCTGGATGCGGAACAGTATCATCATCATCTCCAAAACAACCTGATTCACAAGTGTAAGTACCAGTTTTAGTTTGTACTGGAGCTTTAGATGTTTCCTTCAGAATCATTACATCACCTTTTTGTCCCATATAAGTAACATCTGAAACAACTGGATCTGCACCGTCAGCATCAACATTAAAGTCAAAGCTAAAATTTTCACCTTCAAATCTCAAACTTCCAGCTTGTGACTTATCAACATTATTTTGAGCGCGAAAAGCCTCAAAATTTCCATCAGGAAAATTAAAGGAGGCTACAGGATTATTTTTTCCGTCTAACTCAATTAAAACTGTAGCTCTGTTTTTACCATCAGCAGTAGTAAAAAGTCCTTTGTAAATTCCCAAATTTGAATTGTCATAAAGACCTTCAGAAACTTGTGTTTCAAGATCTACAGCTGTTTCCGGCTCGTTGATCTCATTAATTTCATCATTGGAACATGAAGTAATCATGGCGCCAACGAACAAAAAAGTAAATAATTTTTTCATAGGTTTAAATTTAATTGATTTAAAAAACTTTTGTCAAAGAAAGTAAATTTGACAGTGCAATAATAATGTTTTTAGTTAAACGTTTCTCAAAAATTGTGAAATTTGTAAGAAAAAATAAAGACTTTAATGTCATCATTGTCAGCGCTTCGCACTATATAGCCCCCTATATGCTTCTATATGAGAAGAAATTGGACCAAGAGTAATATTTATCGATAAACTGCATTTTTTGGTTATTCCTGTACTGCAGCAACTTCTTCAGCAGTTACCATTTCTCCAGCATTATTGCTCCACGAATTCATTGTATAATTTAAGGCATCTGCTACTTCCTGGTCACTTAATCCCATTGGAGGCATCAAATTATCGTAAATTTCTCCGTTCACCGTTATTTCTCCTTTTAAACCGAATTTAACACCATGGATGCTTTCTTCGCGTTTTTCAGTGAGCCAGTTGGATCCATCAAGAGGAGGATAAGTTCCTGGAATGCCTTTTCCTGTTGGGAGGTGGCATGTAGAGCATAAATCAGAATAAAGTTCTTTTCCTCTTGCCACGCTTTCTTCTAAAGGTGATTGTGAACCTGACTTTTCTGAAGATGGGATGACATAGGAATCTTCCTCTTTCTGGCCTTTCTTTTTGTCAGATTTGCAGGCGAACATGGTAAATGCCAAAACAATCAATAAAATTTTCTTCATTTGTACTATTCTTCTTTTGTTAATTTTATTATTCCTGTTCCTTCTATTGCTGCGAAAATATCTCCGTTAGGACCTTGTCGTACGTCTCTTACTCTGCCAATTTCTTCAAGAATTTTTTCGCGTTTCTCAATTTTATTTCCATCCAGGGTAAGATGTTCAATGTATTGGAACTTAAGAGAACCCACTAAAAGATCCCCTTTTAGTTCTGGAAATTTTTCTGAAGTAATGTATGCCATACCACTCGGTGCAATGGAAGGAAGCCAATAGAAAATAGGATCTTCCATTTCTGGATTAGAAGTTTCATCTGTTATCGCACCACCGCCATAATTTTCACCATAAGTTACTTCTGGCCAGCCATAATTTTCTCCTTTTTTTATAACATTTATTTCATCTCCTCCCTGCGGGCCATGTTCATGTAACCATACTTCACCTGTTCCGGGATGTAGAATCATTCCCTGCGGATTCCTGTGGCCGTAGGAGAAAATTGCCTTTTTTGCATTTTCATTTTCTGTAAACGGATTACTCTCAGGAATAGTACCATCATCATTTAACCTGTAAACTTTACCATTGTCCCGGGTTATATCTTGTGGATTTTCATCCCTGGCACCGCGTTCTCCTGCCGTGAAGTACAAGTAGCCTTCATTATCAAAGACTATACGTGAACCGAAGTGCTGTCCTTTTGTGGTATTAGGACTGGCTTTATAAAGTACTTCTTTGTTTGTGAAACTTCCATTTTCGAGCTTACCACGCATGACAGCAGTGTTTCCTCCTTCTTCCGATCCTTCAGGTGAAGCATACGAAATATAAATCCATCCGGTCTCTTCGTAATTGGGATGTAGCACAATGTCAAGAAGACCACCTTGTCCACGATCATAAACTTCAGGAACTCCTTTTATTTGTTGTTTTGTACCATCTTTAAAATGAATAATCTCACCACTTTTTTCAGTAATGAGCATAGATCCATCTGGCATGAAGGTAAAGCCCCATGGAATTTGCATATCGGACACAACCACTTCATAGGAATAACTTTCAGAGGTTGATTCCGCAGGGATAGGCTCTGGAACACTGGTTTCAGTGGTGATTTCTTCTGCACTATCTTGGGCTGCAGTGGCAGTGTCAGTACTTTTACCGTTTTCTCCACATGCATGTAGAGTAATTATGGCAACTAGTATAAGGAGTAATTTTTTCATAAATTCTTTTTTGAAAAACGAAGATATAAAAATAAAAAAAATTATTGCAGGGTGGAGAGAATTATTATATTTGCATCCGCTTAAGGAATTATTAAGCCTTCGGGGTGTAGCGTAGCCCGGTTATCGCGCCTGCTTTGGGAGCAGGAGGCCGCAGGTTCGAATCCTGCCACCCCGACGAACCTTATCTCAAAAGGACACAAAACACTGTTAATCGGATGATTTTCAGTGTTTTTTGTTTTTACTGATATCACTCTGTTTAGTGAATGATTCGGTGAATACATTATTTCCACTAATTCACTATCTTAGAAGAACATTGCGGTTGATTTGACCTTCGTCTTTAGAAATTTACTATTTCACTTAAAGACGCTTGAAATGCCTGATTTTACTACATTCTCCGTCCTTTTCTTTACCAGAAAACTGAACCGGAACACCAAAGATTTGTCCATTAACGCCAGAATTACCGTAAATGGAAAATGCTCTGAAATGAGCCTCAAAAGAAAGATTTCAGTGAATGAGTGGGATATTTCCAAAGGAAGATTTAAAGGGACTACTCCCAGAATTAAAAAACTACTAAGGCAGTAGCTTTTCTTTTCAGTAGTTATATTTCTTCTATTAGAAGTACCTCTAAGCAATCCAAGGAAAATGGACGGGTAAAAAAAGTAAATGTTTTTATTTCTTGCTTGACTACCAACTGTTTTTAAATATTGAGTAGCTAAGGCAGAAATGAGCCATCAGGAACTTGTTCAATAGTGTAAACAAAATTGCTTATATTTGTGTTATGGATAACTTCTTAAAATACAAGGGCATTCACCCGGGAATTGTTATTAAGCGTGAATTAAAAAAGCGTTCTATAAAACAGCGTCCCTTTGCTATTTCCATAAAAGAACATCCGCAAACCTTGAACGCTATTACAAATGGGAAAAGAAACCTTAATACAGCCCTGGCACTAAAAGTTGAGGATAAACTGGGTTTGGAAGAAGGTACGTTGGCAATCCTACAGACTTATTACGAGATAGATAAGGAAAAAGAAAAGCTAGAATCAAAAAAGCCAACTTTATCCTTACTTAGAAAGTCCTTGTTTTGGGATACCGATATAGATCAGATCGATTGGCAGAAGCAAAGTAAGGCAGTTATAAGAAGGGTTTTTGAGCGGGGCAGCGAAACAGAGAAGAACGAGATCCGTCGTTTTTATGGCAGGCAAAAAGTAAATGCCATACTTGGTTCAGTTCCTAGAGAACCATATACTGTTTCAACCAAATAACCACCCAAGATGCTTTATTACGATACGGTGAATAATTTGCTTCGTGACAGTTTGTTTCATCTTATGGCTGCGAAGGAATTCAGTATGTTCAGATTGGTTGGTGGCACTGCATTGAGCCTGCAGATTGGTCATCGGCAGTCGGTGGATATTGACCTTTTTAGTGATGTTAAGTATGGAACCATTGATTTCGATGTTTTAACTAAATATCTCGAAGTGAATTTTCCATATGTGGATCACCTGTCGATGGGGCCAGCCATGGGAAAATGTTATTTTATTGGAGAAAATGTGGATAAAGCTATAAAACTGGATATTTTCTATACAGATACCTTCATTCAACCAGCACTAGTAGAAGATACTATCCGAATGGCTAGCCTTGAAGAAATCATCGCTATGAAAGTTGATGTAGTACAACGTGGAGGACGTAAGAAAGACTTTTGGGATCTACATGCGCTCTTTAATTCATATAATATGGAACAAATGTTAGAACTGCACGGAAAGCGGTATCCATATAGTCACGACAAAAAGCTAATACTTCAAAATTTTACTGATTTTACTGAGGCGGATGATGATTTTGATCCTATTTGTTTAAAGGGAAAATACTGGGAATTTATTAAGGAAGACATAGAGGGCATTGTTTCCAGCTATATCCGTAGCGGTAAGCCATAGTACAATTATTTCTAAAATTTACCCTTGACATTTTTTAATACTGGAAAGAAAAATTAATCTTCGATTTTTCATATTAGTAAATCCTGATGTATATTCTCTAAGAGTTTATTTTACTAACCTCTATATATTGAGAAGTATGTTTTTAAACCGAAAATTTTCTGGTTCATAGATAAAAGCGAAAGCCTGGTCAATGGAAATAAATTTTATAAATTCAATTTTTAAAGGACGAACAGATGTATTCGCCATTCATTGGCAGAAAGGAAAAAAGAGTGGCTATATACCAGCTTATAGTTATGACCCTTATATGTACCGGCTTCATAAAATGAAAGGAGGTTCCTTCAAGGATTATAAAGATAAAAAATACCTCCCGTTAAATGATAATCAAATTCAAAAGCATCTAAGCGGTCAACAATTAATGGGCATTTATCCGTTGCTTAGAGATAATACTTCCTGGTTTATTGCTGCTGATTTTGATAAACAAAACTGGCTCGAAGAATGTCGAAAATTAATTGATATTTGTACAGAAAAAGGCATACCTGCATATCTGGAAAGATCTCGTTCCGGTAATGGTGGGCACGTATGGATATTTTTTAACGAGCCTTATCCAGCCATTAAGAGTAGAAGAATTATAATTGGATTAATGGAACAGGTTCAATTATTTTCTCTTTTTGATAAAGGTTCTAGTTTTGACCGGTTATTTCCAAATCAAGATTATCTCTCCGGTAAAGGCCTGGGAAACCTTATTGCCCTGCCTTTTTATAAACCTGCGGTTGAAAAATGAAATAGCTGTTTTGTTGACCTGTCATCGAAAGAAATAGAACCTTTTCCCGATCAGGAGAAGTTTTTAACTTCAGTTCAAAAGACTTCCGTTCAGCATCTTGACAAATTGTATAATTCATTAGGTATTAGGACCGAAAATAAAAGATATATAAATAATGCGTCAAAACTTCATATAAGCTTAAGTAATACCTTGCATTTAAACAGGACAGGAATAAATTCTACTTTGATTGGATTTTTAAGAGAAGAACTCAATTTTGCCAACTCTGAATTTTATATTAAAAAGAAATCGAATAAAAATACGTGGGGAACACAGCCTTATTTCAATTGTATAGAAGATACAGAAGAAGGAATATTTATACCTAGAGGATTCGTTGGAAAACTACTTCGATACTGTAATAGCCAAAAGTTTATTTATGACTTTTATGATAAAAGACAAAAACAAGCACTCGTTGAATTCTCGTGTGAAGTAAACCTTCGCACACACCAGCATCTGGCAATTGAAGCGGCTTCAAAGAAAGATTTTGGAATTATTTCTGCGCCACCAGGTTCAGGAAAAACTGTTATGGCTCTCAAGATAATTGCTACTAAAGCACAACCGGCTCTTATTATTGTCCACAGGAAGCAACTAATGCTGCAATGGATTGAACGAATTCAAGGTTTCCTCGGCATTCCTAAGAATGAAATCGGCAAAATTGGCCAGGGCAAGGCTAAAGAGGGGAAAAGAATTACCGTTGCTATGATCCAAAGTTTATCCAGATACCTTGAAAAGCAAGAGAAAGAAGAATTTACCCAAGCTTTTGGAATCCTAATTATTGATGAATGTCATCATATACCGGCCAAAACCTACAGGAATACGATATCAAAATTTTCATCATATTATCAATACGGGTTTACTGCTACCCCTTTTCGAAAAGGAAATGACGAAAAGCTAATCTTCGTATACTTAGGAGAGAATATTGCCGAAATAAAACCTGCTGATATAGAGGAGTATAAGCGACCAAGGATTGTGATTAGGAACACTTCCCTGAATATTCCATTCAATTCCAAAACAGATGCTTTTGAAACTTTATCAAAAATCCTGGTACACGATTCTTCCAGGAATAGGTTAATCCTACAGGATGTAGAAGCCGAACTAAATTTAGATAAAAAGGCAGTTATTATAACTGAGCGAAAGGAACATATTGATTCCTTAAACCAATATCTCAAACAATCTTTTGAATCGATTACCTTAAGTGGAGAAGATTCGGAAGCAAACCGTAAAACGAAATGGAAATTACTAAATGAAGGACATTATCAGGTTTTAATTACTACGGGTCAGCTTTTTGGGGAGGGTAGTGATCTTCAGAATGCTTCTTGCCTTTTCCTCGCTTATCCTTTCTCATTCAAAGGCAAGTTGATTCAATATATAGGGCGTGTTCAACGCTCAGAGCTTACACCGGTGATTTATGATTACCGTGATTATCAAATCGATTATCTGAATCGCCTTTTTCTCAAAAGGAATAGACATTACAGGCACTTTGACAAGCAAGCTACCCTATTTGATGAAGATATGAAAGCACCTTCTTCTTTTCAGCTTTTAACTATCGACAAAAAAATTAGAATAGCAATTGCTGATTTGGATTTTCGCTATGGAGCGGTAGCTTTTAAATATCAGGCACAGGAAATGGAGAATCCTCTTGAATTTGAAGTTGAAAACGATGAATTTCGACCGGAATTTGATGTATTAAAAACTTATTTTTCCAAAGCCTTAAAATCAAAATATGTGGAAATTGAAATTTATGTTGAAATAGAAAATAAGGTACTAGCGGCTCAATCTGCTTACTCGAAGGATTTAGAGAGCATTAACCAGGAACTTATTGAAAGTGTAAGATTTCGGTTTGTGGAAAAAGATATTCTAAGAAAAGCACCTTCCTCTGAAGCTGATAAAAATCTATTAGATATAGAAAAATTACAGGGTCAAAATAATAAACCTTTATATAATTCCGAAGAGGATTTAATAAATGAGCTTTTAAAGAATAAAAATGTAAAACATTTTCGGCAAATTCAGTATTTGGCTTCTAAACACGAGAGAGAAATTCTGAGGCTTCGTTTTGTATTGCAACCATTTTCTTTTGTTTTCCTGATTTCAGGAAAAGATGCGTTTCATTTAATTCTAGAAACGTTAGACACTGAAGAAGCAACATATATCTGGCATTTCGATAAGAAGTTAAACAACCTAAAGCGTAATATTAAATTGGTTGATGATGATTTGAACCTAATTCGTGCCAAAGGAAGGCAGAACTTTTTACAAAATCCTGTAAATAATTTCAGTCGAATTGTACACGATTATTCAGACCAGCGAAAAGGTTTTGTCGTTTGGAAAAGTGCATTAGAAGAACGGCTTTTCTAAGACATTAATAATTTTCGTACATTTATGGTATCAAAGGCAATCAAATATAATTAGTCTTATAGTTCTTTCTATTTTAGTGAATGATTCAGTGAATATATTCACTTGATAAAGTATAGAGTGGCTCATAGTAAGCTCTCCGAATGGAACAGAGTTTCCTGCCACCCCGACGAACCTTATCGAAAAAGTATATAGAACACTCTTAATCGGATGATTTTCAGTGTTTTTTGTTTTTACTGATGTCAGATGATATCATTTGACAGGGATCAAGAGTAAATGTTGTGGGTTAGGCAAAAATATTACTTAATCTGTACAGAAAGAATTCGATTTTCTTTACTCCTCTAAATTGACTTCTGAAGGCTTTAATTTTTGCATTGAATGACTCGGCGGAAGTATTGGTGCTACGATTTTTAAAGTAGTTTAGGGATCAAGCCTACTTGTTGTGTTTAGACAAAAATTATAGTTAATATATAAAGGAAGAATAGCCGGAATCTTTCGGCAGGTGGGCGAGTAGTAATAAATATTCAGGATATATTTAAATTTAGTCCAAGATATTGGAAAATGAAATGAGGAACAGAAGACTTTATATTCGAATTTCAATACTTTCCATACTTTTACCTATAGACTGTCAGATGTTTAGAAATAGTAGTATATTTCAGCGCTCCAAATTATTATCTTATTGAAACCTAGACAAGCTCTTGTAATACAGGAAGATATTATTATTCTAAAGATCCTTGAGCGCCTTGCAACTTCCAATTCCTTTCGTTGCAAAGCAATTTCTTCTTTAGGGCATTTGGATATTGAAGATCAGAACACCAATTTTGACGTCATCATTTCTGATATTTTGTTTGATGGCATCGCTCCCCTGGAATTTGTTTCTCAGGTTCAGGAGGTTATTCTACACCGGCATTTGCTCATTGTTTCCAATATGGGGCAGGACAAAATAAAAGAAGAAACTATGGCTTTAGAGGGTATAGCCGGATTCTTTGAAATTCCTTTTGATTTGGATGAGATTGAGAAATTAATAAAATCTTATTA
Organism: Autumnicola lenta; assembly: GCF_031846515.1. Classification (NCBI taxonomy): domain Bacteria; kingdom Pseudomonadati; phylum Bacteroidota; class Flavobacteriia; order Flavobacteriales; family Flavobacteriaceae; genus Autumnicola; species Autumnicola lenta. Next base: position 144,304 of record NZ_JAVRHO010000001.1, on the reverse strand, counting down.
ATGGATATAGCAGTACTCATTCTAATTCTCAAGGTAGGCCTTTTGATACTGATTCTTCTTTGGATCAGTATTAGTTTTACTATGGTTTACAGAAGAAGGAGGTCTCGTAAATTACGCTTAATAGAAAATACTTTTGCAGAAGTAGTGAGCAATTATCTATATCCAGATAAAGAGAACCCTGTTTCCCTTGTAGAAATTCAGCGGCTCATGAGGAAAATCGGGATCAGGGAATCCAGGATGAAGAATGTGCAGTATCTTATAGCGCTAATGATAAGAACTCAAAGATCGATATTGGGCAAAAATCACGATAGACTTAAACAGCTTTACGGACAGATACCACCATTTCGTGCTTCCATTTCAAAGGTACGAACCTATGGGTGGTACAACAAAGCCTGCGGTATAAGAGAGATATATGAGATGAACCAGACTCAATACCTCCAGGAAATTATCCCGTTAAGAAACCATAAAAACCTTTATGTCCGTCGTGAAGCTCAAATTGCATTAGTCGTTTTTTTGGGCTGGGAAAGTTTACGGTTTATACCCTATTTAAAGAAGAAAGTTACACGTTGGCAGCAGATTAAAATTGTGGAGAAATTGTATGACCTTTACAGGGAACCACAAGTTGAATCCCTAAGGAAAATCTATGGGTCTGACAGGGTTTTTGCAAAACAGTTGATAATGCGTATTATCAGGAAATATGGGCTCGAAAGTGAAATTGATTATATCTTGTCCCACCTGGATCATTCCAACTATGAAGTAAGGGAAGCAGCTATATATTGTCTCAACAGTTTTAAAGTGACAACAAAGATTGAAGAGATTAAAAACTTTTTTCACAGAATTCCTGTAGTGAGTCAGCAAAGGCAGTTAATAGACTACATTTTTGAGAATTCGCAAATTGATTTGGATTTTTATATGGATCTGTTAAGAACCTCCAATGATGAAATTAAACTAAAAGCGGCTGAGATCCTTTGGAATAGCGGTTACAAAGAAAAGGTTCAGGAATTTTATCTTCAGCAATACTCAAATACCGGGGTCTATGCAGAATGATCTGTTTAACATTTCCTGGGGAGATATCGTTTTCTGGTCTGTAAATTATTTTTTCTTCTTTTACGGACTCGTCCTTATGAGCATATATTTTACGGGAATAATTCTGGCAAACAGGGCGATTAGAAGAACAAAGAAACGTTCTGTTTTTTTAAATGTTAAGGACATTGTGGGGGCGACAGATATTCCTTCTGTAACACTGGTTGCACCGGCTTATAATGAAGGTTTAACTATAGTAGAAAATGTAAAGTCCCTTCTGTCTATCCAGTATCCTTATTATGATTTTATTTTAGTTAACGATGGCAGTAAAGACGACTCCCTGGAGAAGCTCATTAAAGAGTTTGAGCTTGAACCAGGAGATGCAACGTTTATAACCCAACCTATTCCAACCGCTTCCGTTAATTACATTTATAAAAGCAGGAATAAAAAATATACCCACCTTACCGTAATAGATAAAAATAACGGGGGTAAGGCAGACGCCTTAAATGCGGGAATGAATTTTGCCAATAGTGAACTGGTTATTTGTACAGATGCCGATTGTATAATTGAACAGGACGCTTTAATAAAGATGGTAAGGCCGTATCTTGAAGAAGATGATAAAGAAATTATTGCCTGTGGAGCAGGTATAGGAGTAGTCAATGATTCTGTAGTGAAAAATGGTGTTCTAAAGGAATTAAGGTTACCTAATAATCTTGTGCCAATGGTTCAGGTTGTAGAGTGTATAAGAGCTTTTCTATTGGGGCGTATGGCATGGGGGGAAATTAATGGTTTAATGTTGGTCTCTGGTGCTTTTGGAATGTACCCCTTAAAAAGGGTTATTGAAGTAGGGGGCTTTGACGTAAAAATGGTAGGGGAGGATCTTGAGTTATGTGTTAGATTAAGAACACATATGGAAGATCTACAATTACCTTATAAAGTTGTTTATTTGCCGGAAACCCTTTGCTGGACAGAAGCGCCTCCAACATACCAGGTACTAATCAACCAACGGGACAGGTGGTCCAGGGGCTTGTGGGAAACTATAAGCATACATAAACATCTTCTTTTTAACAGGAAGTACGGGAAAATGGGATTAATTTATTTCCCTTACTGGGTCATTTTTGAATTTGGAGCGCCTCTGGTGGAGTTTTTAGGTATTATCGCGCTTTTTGTTTTTGCCGTACTGGGGCTTATCAACTGGCCATATGCTATCCTTATCTATTCATTTATTTATCTCCTGGGTTGTCTCTTTTCTACGGCTGCTGTTTTTATGTATGTAAAAAGTTTTAACCATTATACCAAACCCCGGCAGGTCATAGAGTTGCTCCTGGCATCTTATCTTGAGCCTTTTTTGTATCACCCGGTTTTACTGTATGGTCAAATGAAGGGGTACTACAAGAAGTTGTTTAAAATCAAGTCTGGGTGGGGAGTGATGACCAGAAAAGGTTTTAAAATCTCTGAAGACTAAAATCTATAGCGATACATGATGTTCGCAAGAAGTTGATTTCCCTTTGTTTCCGTATTTACATCTTCAAAAAGGTAACCTCCTCCCAATTGTATAATATGGTGTACGCCCAAAGATTTATTTATACCAACATTAAAATAATAAGCTTCCAGACCAGGATTGTTTTGTACCGAGGTGTATATTACCCTTTCATCGGGAGAGATACCACTTCCCAGTCTGCCAAAGAAGAAATTATCTGCATTGCCAAAGTAATATCGAATGTTAAACTGATAATTTTGGACCAGTTGATTTAACCTTTCAGGCCCAAGAAAAGTTCGGGCATTAAGATAGAAACTACCCTGATAAGCAGTTAGTCCTAAAATACCTGTAAAAAAACTGCTATCGGAGAATCCAAGCAGCCTGCCGCCAATTTCGGCTTCAAAGATTTGAGCAAAATTATAGAAAAACGAAGCACTTCCGCGGTAATTAGGAAAAAGTGTACCATCAGAAACACCTGCATTTACAAAACCATACATTCTGTCATTAAACACGGGATAAGCCTCCAGCTCGTATAGCGTTCCCTGGTCATAAGCCCTGTCAGTATAATTTACCCTTCCAATTATTGCGGTGCGGTTTATATTATGCTGAAAATCTGCACTTATCGTATGCCATGGCTCCCGCTCATAAACATCGCTAAAATTGTTTAGCTGATAATTTACGGCAACTTCATTAGATACTGTTCTATTTAAGATAATTTGAAGTACATATCGATCAGCTCCTGAAATTTCTGAATCTTCTATAGTTTTCAGGGCTATTTCCCTCGCCTCTTTTCTTCTTCTTAAACTCAGCAGGAGCTGTGCTTTTTGAATTTTCAGGGAAGTATCGTTAGTATAAATATTTTCCAGTTCAGCTATAAACTGAAGAGCGCCTTTTTTAGCATTATACTTTCCAATACGCTGCAAAGCAAGGGGTTTTGTGTCTACATAATGTGGAGCTTCTTTCAGTAAAAGATTTAAATCCTGATCAGCTTGATCTGGCTGATTGAGAGCCCAGTAATTCCTTATCTGCAGAATTCTGATATCATGATATTCTGGTGCAATTTCCAGAGCACGATTAGTAAGTTTTAATGACTCGCCATATTCCTTTCCTTTGTACAAATCAAGTGCATTGTAGTAAAGTGAGTCGGTATTCTTTTCTGTAGTCTCCTGCGCTTGTGTAGTTAAGGGAGTAAAGCTCAGTAAAATAAGGGCAATTAAGAGGTTCTTCATATCTGGGGATAGTGCAAATTTTCTTCAAAAATATAGTTTTACAGCAAACAAACCTTTTTTTCTTGTAAGATTTTCAGAATGAGTAAATAAACCCTGTGCACTCGCTATACACCCTATCTCTAATTAAAAGTTTTCGGATGTTCAATTTTTCAGTCTATTTTTGGAATCCAATCATAAAATTAGGGCGTATGGATTTAACCGATATTAGAGGAACTATAAGCTTAAGAAACGGCGTTGATATGCCATACTTAGGACTAGGAGTGTACAAGTCAAATAATGGAGATGAAGTTATAAAAGCAGTCCATTCCGCACTAGAAATTGGGTATAGGCACATTGACACTGCCAGTATGTATAAGAATGAAGAAGGCGTGGGAGAAGCTATTAGATCCAGCGGAGTTTTGAGAGATGAAATATTTGTGACAACAAAGGTTTGGAACGATGACGAGGGGTATGAAAGCACTTTGAAAGCATTCGAAAAATCTCTTAAAAGCTTACAAATTAAGTATATTGATTTATATCTAATTCATTGGCCTACCGCAAAATATATTGATACCTGGAGGGCTCTTGAAAAATTATATCGCGATGGGAAAGCAAAAGCCATTGGAGTGTGTAATTGCATGGAGCACCATTTGGAAGAGCTAAAGAATAAATCTGAAGTTATTCCCATGGTTCTTCAAAATGAATTCCATCCAAGGCTTGTTCAGCGAGATTTAATTGATTACTGCAAAAAAAATAATATTCAGTATGAGGCGTGGTCACCATTAATGCGTGGTAAAGTAATGCAAATTGAAGAATTAAAGCAGCTCGCCAGGAAGTATGATAAAAGCGTAGCACAATTAGTGATTCGCTGGAGTCTTCAGAAAGGCGTATTGACTATACCAAAAAGCGTGCATAAGCAAAGAATTTTGGAAAATTCGCAGGTATTTGATTTTCAAATATTATTGGAGGATATGGCTCGTATTGATATGTTGGACAGAGAAGAAAGAACAGGAGCACATCCTGATAATTTTATGAGTCATTTTGCAGCAAAAGAGCGAAACAAAAAGTAATAATTCTTTTGAAATATGTAAATAACCTATTTTATTTGCACTTCTTTTAAGGGAGGTTCATTTTCTTTTGTTAATGCAGTAAAGATTCGGGATGTGGCGCAGTCTGGTAGCGTATACGTCTGGGGGGCGTAGGGTCGCAGGTTCAAATCCTGTCATCCCGACAAAAGCCGCTGATTATCAGCGGCTTTATTTCTTTTGGACACATTGCTGACAGATTTTCTCTTTTTCATCCGTTTTATAAAATAAGGTAAATGAGATTAAGTTAAGTTGATTTCATCTATTTTTATATTTGATTCTTCGAAAGGAATAATTAAGAGCATTATCATTAGTACAACCTGAAGATTACTTAACTCCTGAATTATTTTTATTCCTCTTTTTTATTTTTTTAAATATCTTATCAAAGTCGGATTTTATTTTCTGAGTTTTGTTGAACTTATCGTACTCTGAACACAACAATTAGGCTTGATCCTGAATATGCTTTATTTTCTGCCTGTTTTTTAAACCTTTCGCCTAAGTCGTTCTTTGATAGCTTCCAAAGCTACTCTGGCTTTAAATCGTACCCTAAATTTCTTCTGGATATCTCCATAGGTTTGGTGAATTTAATAAATTATTTAACTCAACCTATGGTCTGAATATTGGGAGTATTACAAGCTATATAGTAAGTGGATACTGAATAGATGTACAAATAAGATATCAGATTTCAAGAATAAGCAACGGTTACTACTCTTCCGGAAAACAAACAACAATGATAGAAAATTAGACCTATTTTCAGAAAGCTACCGACTGTTGTGTTTCCTAAATTCTTAACACTAATCCCGGTTTAATGCGTGGCAGGTAATGAATAAGGCGAAAAGAGAATTAAAATTTTTTATAAATAATTTTGTAATTGGAAATATATGGATATATTTACGTAATCGATTACATTGTTAAAGGTTTATAAATTTATTTCTATTTACTTAGTAAAAGGCTGGTGTTATAGAGATGTGTTAAAATTTATTTAGCATTTCACGATATCGTTTTCGATAACTCATACAACAGCAAAAGACTTTGACTAAAACGAATTCACATTTATTTAAATGCATTATTTATGATGAAAAAATTACACTACAAATTATGTTGTCTTTGTAGGACTACATTTTCGGAAGGGAAGCATAACGGTATACCCTTGGTGATCTTACTTGTATTTTTTCTTATAGGTTCAGGTAATCCCCTTTTTGCTCAAACTAACGCGATAACGGGAACAGTAATCGCTGGAGATGATGGAAGCCCCCTGCCCGGGGTTACGGTTTTAGAACAAGGAACTTCTAACGGAACTGTTACAGATTTTGATGGTGAATATTCTCTGGAGGTTTCAAATGAAGATGCTGTTTTAGTTTTTAGTTATGTTGGATTTCAAACTCTTGAAGTTGGTTTAAGTGGGAGAAGTACCATTGATGTGTCATTGGAAGTAGATTCAAATTCTCTGGATGAGGTTGTGGTGGTAGGTTATGGTACTACCAGAAAATCGGACCTAACAGGGTCGGTGGTTTCTATCTCAGGGAATGACTTGACCGAGCAGGCAAAATCCAGCGTTGCAGAGACCCTGACGGGGAGACTTGCTGGTGTGCAAGTGCTTTCCACTGAAGGTTCACCAGATGCTGAAATCAATATTAGGATACGGGGTAATGGTTCTCTGACTCAGGATGGCTCACCTCTAATAATTGTAGATGGTTTTCCTGTGGGCAGTATGAGTGATATAAGTCCTACTGATATTGCAAGCATTTCTGTATTAAAAGATGCTTCCTCTACAGCAATTTACGGTTCAAGAGGAGCGAATGGAGTTATTATCATTACAACCAAGGATGGGGTGGATGGTAAGATAAGTGTGAATGTGAATTCATTTTATGGCTTTCAGAAAATAGCAAATACCATTGATGTCCTTTCACCGGAAGATTTTGTAAAATGGCAATATGAGTATGCATTATTGGATGATCCTGAAAATTTAGATTCTTATGAAAGATATTTTGGATTATGGCAGGATTACGATCTATATGCCGGTCAGGAAGGCAATAACTGGCAAAAACAAATTTATGGTAATATGGGAGAAGTTCAGAGCCATGATATGGCAATAAGAGGTGGTTCTGAAAAGGCAAATTTTAATTTTAATTATGCACATTATGATGTGAATACTATCATGGTTGGCTCAGATTTCAAAAGAGATAACCTGTCTTTGGCTCTAAAGAGTCAGGCGGGTGAGAAGGTAGATTTATCCTTCACTATTAGATTTTCTGAAACTGAAATTAATGGAGGAGGTGCCAATGAACAAAATGAAATTTCTTCTGCTGATTCAAGATTGAAATATAGTGTTCAATACTCCCCAATTCCAATCTCCGGTCTTACTACAACTAGGGCAGATACGGAAGGGGCTGTAGCAAGTTATTTGATAAATCCATTTGTGGCTACAGATGATAACCAAAGACAGCAGCTTAGAAGGAATTATAATATGTTAGGAAGCTTTGGCTGGGATATAATTGATAATTTAAGATTTCAATCAGATTTTGGTTTGGATTATAGAATCGAGCAGGATTATAGATATTATGGCCGATCTACCTATTATTCCAATAACAGACCATCTGCAAATAATCAGGGGTTGCCATCACTTGTTTATAGCGATAGAAAGCGTGAAAGTTTTAGGAATGCCAATACAATCAATTACGATTTTAATAATTTTCTTAATGAAGATCACAACATTAAGTTGCTTTTAGGTCAAGAGATTATTATCACTCAGGATAATGTTGAGGTTGCAGAAATTCAAGGTTTTCCAAGGGATTTCGATTTTGAGACTACCAGAAGATTAACGACTCAGGGTACTCCTCAAACTGTCGATAATTTTTATCGTCCAGATGATAAGCTATTATCATTTTTTGGCAGGGTGAATTATGACTTCATGAATAAGTATTTAGTTACAGCGACCTACCGTGCAGATGGATCTAGTAAATTTCTGGGGGATAACCGCTGGGGGTATTTCCCTTCCGCCGCAGTAGCATGGAAAATGAAAGAAGAAAATTTTCTAAAAGATGTGGAATGGCTGGATGCTTTGAAATTGAGATTAAGTTACGGTGAAGCCGGTAATAACAATATTCCAGCAGGACAAACAATACAAACTTTTCAGTCTAATACTACTACTTATTTAAATAATATCCCAACATATTGGTCAGCCTCAAGAGTTCTGGCTAATCCAGACCTTAAATGGGAAACTACAGTAACTCAAAATGCTGGAATTGACTTTGATATGTTCAATGGAGTATTAAGTGGTACTGTAGAAGCTTATAAAAATACTACTACCGATCTACTGCTTGCTTTTCGTACACCAGGTTCTGGATACGAATTTCAATACAGAAACCTTGGTGAGATCCAAAATACAGGAGTTGAGGGCTCATTAAATATTAACGCAATTACCAAGGAAGACTATGGAATAAGTTTTTCCCTAAATGCATCGGCGAATAAGAATAAGATTAATTCACTAGGGTCTTTAGAAGATTATCAGGAGTATTCAGGTTGGGCATCATCTCAAATTGGTAGTGATTACGCTGTATGGGAAGGTCAACCGGTAGGAGCAATGTACGGCTATCAAAATGATGGACGTTATGAAGTATCTGATTTTGATTATGATTCTTCAACAAATACATATACACTAAAACCTGATGTGGTAGACAATAGTGATGTAGTAGGGGAAGTAATGCCAGGATCTTTAAAATTAAAAGATATTACTGGGGACGGAGTAGTGAATATTGATGACAACTCTATAATTGGGGATGCTAATCCAGATGTTACGGGTGGATTTGTGATTAATTCGTATGCATATGGATTTGATTTTTCTGCAGCCTTTAATTACAGTATTGGTAATGATGTTTATAATGCTAATAAAGTTCAATTTACTACAGCTAACGAAAATAGCCAGTATCGTAATTTGAGTTCTGTTATGGAAGATGGAAGGAGATGGACTAATCTTAATCCTGAAACGGGTGAGCTTATAACTGATCCTGATGCGTTGGCAGCTGCAAATGAAAACACCACAATGTGGTCTCCATATATGCGTAGCTATGTGTTTAGTGATTGGGCTGTTGAAGATGGTTCTTTTCTCCGCCTAAATACCCTTACTTTAGGATATACCTTGCCTAATTCGCTTGTTTCTAAATATAATATCACTAAACTAAGATTTTATGCAACAGCAAATAATGTATTTGTTTTAACCGATTATTCAGGCCTTGATCCTGAGGTGTCTACCAGAAGAAGTACTCCTCTTACGCCAGGAGTTGATTATTCTCCGTTTCCTAGAAACAGACAAATAGTATTTGGTTTAAACCTTAATTTTTAAAATTTAGATGAAAATGAAAAATTTAATAAAAATCTGTTTGGCATTTCTTTTAATATGCCTGGTAGTATCATGCGAGGAGGACTTTGTAGATGAAGATTTTTTAGATGCTCCTGCCAAATCAAGTCTTGATGAATCGACTATTTTTTCAACGGTAGGTTTAGCGAGAGGAGCAGTAGATGGAATACTGGAACCTATAGGACAAACAAATTCTTATAGAGGACGTTTTATTCCTTATTATGGGTTTAATACAGATGTTGAATATAATTACAGTGCTGGAGACGAAGGTTCAGATGCAGATTTGGTATACTATGATGCTAAGCCGAGTAATTCTCGAATGAATACCGATAATAACGCCTGGGCTTTAATGTATCAGGGTATAGAACGAGCAAATATAGTTATTAGAGGAATAAGAACTTATGGTAGTCCTGAACCAGGAACAGAGTTTGGTCAACTTTTAGGGGCAGCACTCACTTATAGGGCAATCTACTATGCAGATCTTATGAAGGCATGGGGAGATGTACCTGCTCGCTTTGAACCTATTACTTCCGAGACGCTGTATTTACCTAAAACCAGCCGTGATACAATCTACAAAAGACTAATTTCAGACTTAGGAGAGGCATCTACATTGGTAGCTTGGCCTAATGCAAGTCCTGCAACCACAACTGTTGAGCGTATTAATAAGGCCTTTGTTAAAGGTTTTAGAGCCCGCTTGGCAATGGTAGCTAGTGGATTTCAGCAGTATCCTGACGGTGTAAGAAGAAGTAATGATCCTGATCTTTCTGTTCAGCAGATGTATCAGTTAGCATTGGAGGAGTGCAGATCTGTTATCAATAGTGGAACCGCTTCACTTGAACCGTCTTTTGAAGGTTTCTGGAGAAGGTACAATGAGGAAAATATAAATGCCGGTGGAGAATCTTTATGGGAGATCCCATTCGCAGATGGTCGTGGACGTGTTTTATTTTCTTTTGCCGTTCGTCACAGAAGTGCAGACCAATTCACCGGTCAGCCTAGAGGTGGTACGGCCGGACCAACACCTACTGTTTATTACGATTTTGATGAGGAGGATACACGAAGAGATGTAACCGCTGTTCCTTATGAATGGGGAGCTGCAATAGATGGAATTGCTCAGCAAGAGCTGGTGGGTATTGATACATGGTATTTTGGAAAATATAGATATGAATGGATGAATCGTTATGTAACTTCAACAAATGATGACGGAGTTAACTTGATTTATATGAGATATGCTGAAATTCTTTTAACTGCTGCAGAGGCGGCTAACGAATTAGAAGGGCCTGGAGCTGCAGCACCTTACCTTAAAGAAATCCGCCAAAGAGCATTTCCGTCCGATCAGCATAGCGAGAAAGTTGATGCTTATGTAAATGCGCTTTCTTCCAAAGAGCAAATGTTCAATGCAATTGTAGAAGAATATAAATATGAGTTTACAGGAGAAATGGACAGAAAAATGGATCTTATTCGGTGGAATCTACTTAGCGAGAAATTAGATGAAGAGAAACAGGAGTTGTCAGATTTAAACAATAGAACAGGGGACTATGCTAATGTGCCTACCACGCTTTATTTTAAATATGAAGAGGATGGGTATACTTTAGATATATATGGTTTGGAAAGAGGTGAAACCTCAAATCCTGGTCCTGAGTATTCAGCTTTTACCTGGGATCAGCCACTGGATGAAATAATTAATACCATTTATAAACCGGGAGTAGATCCAGATAACAGACAATTCTGGCCGATCTGGCAGGTATTTATTGATGCCAGTAATGGCCAATTAGTAAACGACTACGGTTACTAGAATCTAAAAAACAGAATTAATTAATAAGTTATGAAAGTAAAATACATCTTTAAGAGTTTACTGATAGCTATTCTACTCGTGGCTACTGTTACGAGTTGTGACTATGATGAAGAACTTGTCGAAGAGCTTCCTGTAGACAGAGAATTCGCTCCGGTAAATCTAACAGCCTTTGTAAGAAACCAGGTTAATGTAGAACTGAACTGGACGGTCAACGACAATGCGAATAGCTATATTGTTGAGTTTGCAAATGATTCATTACAATTCAACAATATTGTAAGAACGGTTGAGGTGAATCCTGATGAGGTACCAGTTCTGGTACCTCTTGAAAGTGAAACTTTATATTCTATAAGAGTTAAAGCTATTAGTGAGAGGGGAATTGATGACTCCTCCTGGGCGACCACAACAGCCCGAACTTTAACCGAGCAGATCTTTATCGAAGGCGAAGATGGCGATATCAAGTCTGGTGAGGCAATCCTGAGATGGGTGCCTGGCAGTGAGGTTACTGAAATAAGCCTAAGCCCGGGAGATATTACCTATACTATTACCGCTGACGATAGAGCTGCCGGGATCGCTACTGTGACCGGTCTTAGCTCAGAAACAGATTACACGGCCACTTTACTTAATGGTTCGCAAATAAGAGGCGTTAAGGAGTTTACTACAGGAATCGATATTGGTGATGGTAAATTATTAACTCCGGAGGACGACCTGTTACAAATGATTGCAGATGCAGTTGCAGGCGATATTTTTGTGTTGGAACCGGGGGATTATACCGATCAAACCGGAACGATAACGCTTGATAAATCTTTAACCATTAGAGGTTTGAGAAGCTTTGATAAGCCACTTCTTCAATTGAATTTTGAAATTGTTGCAGGGGCTGAAGATGTGGAATTGATCGATCTGGACCTGCAGGGTCTTGGTGAAGGATCATCAGATCTCTCAGATTTTGTGAGGTATACTGGTCCAGGAAATTTCAATTCTCTGTTGATAAGCGGCTGTAACATCCATGATTATGGACGTTCCTTTATTGCCGGTAACGAAACTGATGCCATTTTACAAACACTTACCGTTGAAAATAGTATTGTGTACGACATCTTTACTTCAGGAGGGGACTTTATAGATTTTAGAAATTCAGACGTACTTAATATAAACCTTCTAAACAATACCTTTTATAATGTTGCTCCAGACAGGGACTTTATAAGAATGGATGCGAGTGGAACCTCTAATGATGCGGGCTTGACTTCGAACGTACTTATTGATAGTAATACACTTTACGCCGTTTCGAATAATGAAAGCAGTAGGCTGCTATATATACGTTTTGTGTCAAATGATGTGACAGTGAGGAATACACTGATCGTAAATACAGAATCTGAAGGTTATGCAGATAGAGAAGGAATAGATGAATCTCCGTCTTTTAGTAATAATAATTACTTTAATGCACCTGGATTCTATGATACGGCGCAGTATATTTTTGATGACACTAGTTATTTTAATCTGGATCCAGGATTTGTTGACCCATCTACTGGAGACTTTACAGTTACAAATCAAACACTTATTGACAATCAGATAGGCGATCCTCGCTGGAGATAATATGATGTTTAAACTTTAAATAATAAAAGGGTATGCATTGTAAAGATGTATACCCTTTTGTTATTTACTCGAATAATAAAGGCAGTAAAAAAATAGAATGCTAGGATAGAACATATTTAATTAAACTAAATCTTTATGGAATGATGAAACAACTACAATTATTAGCTCTTTTTCTCTTGCTGGGGATTTCACAGGGCTTTTCACAAGACGAACCTGGTCTTCCAGATGTGTGGGATTTTGGTGCCACACAACTAGATGAATCTGAGTACAACAATCAATTGTCGGTAGATATTATCAACTCTTGGTATGATGCATCCATAACCCCGGGAACCTCGGACATTAATTTAACTGATTTCAAGGTTGGAGATCTTAGCTTTACAGGAGGTGGAAGTGACGGCCTGAGAACCAGTAATACGAATCTTACCCGTTATGATGATGATATTGATGAATATGAAGATTTTAAAGGAAGGGTTTATATTAATTCATCGGGAGCTACAGGCAGATTTTTCAGTCTGGAATTGACTGAAGGTGATGAAGTGACAATTTGGGCTCTTTCCCAGGAAGGTGACAGCAATATTCATTTTGAAAATGCTGCAGATTCAGAACTTCAGAATGATGTAATTGCCGTAGGGGAAGAAATTACCGAATTAAAATTTACGGCAGAAACTTCCGGTACTTATAATATCTATGATGATACCGGAAAACCAAGTTATTTTAGAATCGTACGTGAAAGTAATACGATGAGTTCAGAATCAGGCAGTGATCTTACCGATGCTTGGGATTTTGGTGCCACACAACTAGATGAAACTGAATACAACAATCAATTGTCGGTAGATATTATCAATTCCTGGTATGATGCATCCATAACCCTGGGAACCCCAGATATTAATTTACCAAATTTCACGGTTGGTGATCTTAGCTTTACCGGAGGGGGGAGTGACCGCCTGCGAACCAGCAATGTGAATCTTACCCGTTATGATGATGATATTGATGAATATGAAGATTTTAAAGGAAGGGTTTATATCAATTCATCGGGAGCTACAGGAAGGTTTTTCAGTCTGGACTTGACTGAAGGTGATGAAGTAACAATCTGGGCTCTTTCGCAGGAAGGGGACAGTAATATTCATTTTGAAAATACTTCAGATTCAGAACTTCAGAATGATGTAGTTGCTGTTGGAGAAGAAATTACCGAATTAAATTTTACGGCAGAAACTTCCGGAATCTATAAGATCTATGACGATACGGGGAAACCCAGCTATTTCAGGATTTTTCGGAAAAGCGCTAACAATGCTACCGTAAGCGGTAATGTAGATGTTACTGCAGCCTCAGATATTCCTGGCAATTATAGTATAGTTTTCACCAATGAAAGTGGTGATTCCTGGAGTTCTTCAGTTTCTGAAGATACTTATACGGTAGACCTGCCTGCAGGTGATACTTATGACATTTCTCTTGAAGGTGCTGATGGTTTTTCAATCACCGGCAGTACTAACATAGAAATTACAGAAAACACCGCCCTGAATTTATTGATTCAAAAGGATGGAGCGGCAGGCAATGGTCTTGCAGATGTGTGGGATTTTGGAGCAACACAGCTTGATGAAGCACAATTCAACAATCAACTAACTGAAGAGGTGATCAACTCGTGGTATGATTCATCTATCACCCCGGGAACCTCAGATATTAATTTACCAGATTTCACGGTTGGAGATCTAAGCTTTACCGGAGGTGGAAGTGACCGCCTGCGAACTAGTAATACGAATCTTACCCGTTTTGATGATGATATTGATGAATACGAAGATTTTAAGGGAAGAGTATATATAAATTCATCGGGTGCTACCGGCAGGTATTTTAGCCTTGAACTAAATGAAGATGATGAAATTAGCCTTTGGACACTTACCCAAAATGGCAATGGTAATATTCATTTTGAATATGTAGCAGATCCGGAACTTCAAAATGATGTAGTTGCTGTAGGGGAAGAGCTTACAGAAGTAAACTTTATGGCAAAAGCCGCAGGTACGTATCGAATTTATGATGATACCGATAAACCAAGTTATTTCAGGATTATACGTAAAAGTGCTACTTATACTACCGTAACAGGAAGTGTGGATGTGGCAGAAGCCGAAGGCATTCCTTCAGATTACAGTATTGTATTCAAAAACGAACTTGGTAAGACATGGAAGCTTTCTTTGGCAGATGGAGGATCGTATAGTATAGTTCTTCCTATTGGCTATCAATATGAAGTTTCCTTAGAAGGAGCTGAAGGCTATTCTATTAGCAGTAATGCCAGCCTGGAAGTAACAGAAGATACTTCTCCATTTGACATCAGTATAACTAAAGATTTGATTTATGTAGAAGGCCTGGCCGATGTATGGGATTTTGGAGCAACCCAACTGGACGAGTCTCAGTATAACAATATGCTGAATGAATCTAGAATAAATTCCTGGTATGATGAATCTATTACCCCTGGAACTTCAGGCATAAATTTGCCAGATTTTACAGCTGGTGATCTTAGTTTTACCGGAGGTGGAAGTGATAGGTTAAGAACAACCAATTTGAATCTTACCCGATATGATGATGATATTGATGAATATGAAGATTTTAAAGGAAGGGTTTACATCAATTCCCGAGGCGCTACCAACCGTTTTATGAGTTTGGATCTAAATGAAGATGATAAAGTAACTCTCTGGGTGCTCGGCCAGGATGGAAATGGTGAGCTTCATTTTGAAAATACAGCAAATCCTGAACTGCAGAATGACGTGGTAAATGTGGGTGGTGAGCTTCAGGAAGTTAGTTTTGTGGCAAAGGCAAACGGAACTTATCACATCTACGACACGGCCGATAAGCCAAGCTATTTCAGGATTATTAGAAAACCTGCCACTTATGGGCAATTATCTGGAAACTTAGATCTTACTGATGCTCCAGGAATTCCTGAAGACTATTCGATAGTATTTTCTATTGAAGAAGGAAAAACCTGGAATGTAATACCAACCGATGGTTCCTACCAGGTTGAACTGCCAATAGACTTTGACTACAATATTTCTCTTGAAGGAGCTGATGGATATGTAATTTCAGATGGTGCTTCGGTAACTATAACTGAAAGTGCAGCTACCCATGATATAACTATAGAAAAAGTCGAAATTTATTCCGTTATAGGATCAATTATTGGTCTGGATGAAAATATTGAAGATTTAGCCTTAACATTTACTCCAGATCCGGGTGCTGATGCACTTTATGTTCCGAAGCCAATGATTGATACAGATGCGGGAACATATTCAGTAAAACTTGAACCAAATGTTCAGTATACCATAGAAAATGAGGGTGTAGATGGTTATTATATTCCGGAAAATACGCTGGAAATAACAGGTGAAACCACAAGCGACATTGTTTTTGAGGCTGAACCCGATGGGCCATTTGGAGATATTGACGGAGACGGAATTCTGAATGCAGAAGATAACTGTATCTCAACTCCTAATCCAGACCAGGCAGATGTTAATGAAAATGGGGTTGGAGATGTATGTGATGACGATGATGGTGACGGGATCATCAATTTTGAGGATAACTGCCCTGATTCTACAGAAGGAGCGACTGTTGATGTTTTTGGTTGTGAGGTTTTTGATCTTGCGGCAGATAATTTTAATATATCTGTATATGACGTAAGTTGTAGCGGAAACGGTGACGGTTACATTAGCATTAGTGCTGCAGATACCAATTATACGTATAATGTAGCCGTATCTGGTACAGGAACCGGTGCAGCTACTTTATCATCTTCCAATGAGTTTTCAGCTAATATTGAAAATCTTACGGCAGGAAATTATGATATATGTGTGACCGTTGACGGGCAGGATGGATATGAGCAGTGTTTCAATGTAACTGTAGAAGGGCCAACTCCACTGGCAGCTTATTCCTCTGTAAATTATGCGAATAGCACAGTTACTTTCTCTCTTGATGGAGCTACGGAGTATAAGATAGAACATAATGGCAATATCACCACTACCTCGCAATCCAGGATAGTACTGAACCTTGAAAAGGGTCGAAATACATTTAAACTCTCTACAGATTCAGATTGTCAGGGTACTTTCAATAAGGAAGTTTTACTTTCTGAAGAGGTTGTACTGTTTCCTAATCCAACCCAGGGAGATTTGAAGGTGTATATTAATGGAACAGATACTGCTATAGATGTATCTCTTTTAAACCTTAGCGGGCAGGTACATATCTCAGAAAAAATGGAAATTCCGTCAGACCGTGTGATTCACCTGGACCTTACCAATTACAGGAATGGGGTATATTTTCTTCAATTGAAATCAGCCACGGTAAATAAAACTTTAAAAGTTATTAAATCATGAAAAACTCTATAAATATACCTTATTACAAAGCGCTCATGATCTTTGTCATGGCTGTATTAATGGTGTCATGTTCCAGCGATGATGATGCCCAGGTTGTTAATGATGTAGTCCCGGGAGCGGCCAGTCTTGTACTTCCGCAGGATAATACAGAATGTGAAATAGGTGATGTCGTGGCCAATATGGCTGAAGTAGCTTTTGAATGGAGTGAAGCCAGTGATGCCGATACCTACGATCTCATAATTACAAATCTGAATACCCAGGAAGTTACGCAGCGGCCTAATTTGAATGCTACTGCGATTGTAGTTAGACTGGAAAGAGGAAATCCTTATACCTGGAGGGTAGTTTCAAAAAATAACGGAGAAGAAACTACCGCTTCAGAACCTTACCGGTTTTATGTAGCCGGCGAGCCTGGATCTAATAATGTTCCTTTTCCTGCCTCTCTTATGGCGCCGGCTTCCGGAGCTATGGTGACCTCTGTAGATGGTAAAGTTACTTTAGAATGGGAAGCTGCTGAAACTGATACAGATGGTGATGCGTTGACTTATACTTTATTTGCCGATACGGTGGATGGCGATCAGGAACCCCCAGAAGAATGGAAAGGTCTTACTGAGACCTCCCTGGAGATTCAGGTAGATCCTAATAGCGTTTATTACTGGCATGTGGAAACAACAGATAGTAAGAATACAGCTATAAGCAATACCTACTCCTTCAGAACAGGTGAAAACACCTCTTCTGTACAAGGGGAAATAGTGAGTACTTCTCAGGAAATTTTAGATGCTATTGCAGCGGCTGTTCCGGGAGAAAACATCTATATCCGCGGCGGAGATTATATGTTTGATTCCACTATAGAAATTAGTACCAGTGGTAGTGAGGGCAATATGATTTCCTTATTGGCACATCCTGAAGATGAAACCAGACCAAGATTCGATTTTTCCTCGATGGCAGAGAATTCATCTAACCGCGGAATAGAATTAAATGCTGATTACTGGCATATAAAAGGGATCGATGTATATAAAGCTGGCGATAACGGGATGTTTATTGAAGGCCATGAAAACCTGATTGAATTCTGTACCTTTTCTGAATGTTCAGATACCGGTCTTCAGCTAGATAATGGTGCCGCTAACAACACTATCCTGAATTGCGATTCTTTCTTTAATGCAGATTCCACACTTGAAAACGCCGATGGTTTTGCAGCTAAACTAAACGTAGGTACAGGAAATAAATTTGTAGGCTGCAGAGCATGGCAAAACCTGGATGATGGATGGGATGGCTATTTAAGAGGAGCTGATAATGTAACTACCACTTATGAAAATTGCTGGGCTATCCAAAATGGCTATTTAGAGGATGGCTCCCCAAGTGGAGGTGATGGTAACGGTTTTAAAACCGGTGGAAGCGATGACAAAGATCTAAAGCATAATGCAGTTTATATGGATTGTATCGCAGTAGGAAACGCAGCTGATGGCTTTGATCATAACAGTAACAGGGGAGATGTGACCCTATATAACTGTTCCGCCTATGATAATGGAAACAATTATGGTTTTGGTAGTACAAATCCTCTTGAGAAACTCGTCATCAAAAACAGCAATGTGCTTGGAGAAGTGGGTAGTGTTAATGCTACAACACTAGATGTTACTAACAATAGTTGGGATACGGAAGGATTGGAAAGTTCAGTGGATGACTATGTAAGTATAGATTATTCTGAACTAACAGCACCAAGAAAAGCCGATGGAAGCCTTCCGGATGTAAGCTTTTTTCACCTTAAATCTGATAGCGATTTGATTGATGCAGGAGTAGATGTAGGTTTACCTTTTAACGGTTCAGCACCAGATCTCGGAGCATTTGAATTTTAATTGACATCAATTGAAAATAAAAATTTTAATACTCTTATGAGTTAGAACCATATTTCGTTTTTAATCAGGCGCCGTCTTGTGAATCTTTAATAGCTCACAAGACGGCGTCTTTTAGTTCAAGAAGTTTATTGCGTGTTGGGTTATATACTACTTAGTTAAAACTTTAAATGAACTATCTAATTGTATCAAGGAAGGCTAAAAGGATAGAGTCGAGACCTTCAAGACCATCACTGCATAATAACAATATGAATGAAGCAACAATCCATTTCGCGTTCCGTGAAGAAGGATTATAATGGATTGTCTCTATTTTCTTCTGACCTATAAAGCCACCTGGCTAAATTACCATCATTTTTTGAATCTTTATTTATAATAATAATTCACGGGTGCGAAATTCATATAATATCACTTTTTAGCTAAAAAGTTTTGTACTTGATAATTTATAAATATATTTACGTAATCGATTACATTGTTAAAAATTTTACAAGTTAAAGAGCCTCTCTTCGGTACTGCTTATTTTTATAGAGAAGGAGATCATTATCGGAAATCTTTGGTCTACATTAATATGAATAAAGAAGCTACAGAATGAATGTAGTGATAGAAAGATATAAATATAGTAAAGTGAAAAATGTAAATCTTCCAAAGGTCGCTATAAAAGGGATAAATATTACTACTAATAAACGCTTAATGTATTTTAAAACAAGTAATTACGGAGAATAAACGAGAATTTCAGGTCAAGACAATAACAGGGGAAATTTGTCACATTTTGACCTGCGCTATGGTAATTCCGAAATAGTTAGATTTAAGATTAAAAAGGAGAGCCGGTAAAACGGCTCTCCTTTTATTGAAAAACAGCGGTTACATTAGCTGTAAAGAAGCTAATCAAGCGGTTAATTGTTAATTTTTACGCTCCTATCTGAAGAATCTCTCACAAACAACTCAGGAGGGAGTACCACTTTCTTCTCAATAGTTAAAGTTTGATCTTCCTGTACCTGTTCTAAAAATACCTGTGCAGCAATCTTTCCCATAAGCTGCGGAGTTTGATCTATAGAGGTTATCGGTAACTCCATATATTTAGTAAAAGGTTCGTTACTAAAACCTGCAACACACACATCTTCAGGGACTCGTATTTTTCGGTTTTTAAGTTCCTGAATAGCACCAAGGGCAACATAGTCACCGGCAGCAAAAACGGCATCCGGTTTGATGTCCAGACTCCACAATTGCTCTACAGCCTCTATTCCAGATTCGATTTTACTGTTAGCCTTAATTACATACTCCGGAACATATTTTAGTCCGTGCTCTTTAAGTGCGGCACAGTAACCTTCGTGCCGATATTTGTAAATTTCGAGGTTGCTCTCTCCAGATAAGTGAGCAATACGTGTGCAGCCCTGCTGGATGAGATGTTCTGTGACCATATATCCTGCCTTAAAATCATCTATAACTACAGAGCTTACCCCGGATATTTCCATTTTCCTGTCAAAAAATACAAGAGGCGTATTTTCTTCAAGCACTTTCTTTATGTGATCTGAATTTTGGGTAGTTTTCGACACAGACATGAAAATTCCATCAATTTGAGTATTTAAAAGAGTGTTTATTTGTTCCACCTCATTACTAGCTTCTTCATGAGACTGGCAAATAATAACGTGATATCCGTGTGGTCGAAGTTCTTCTTCAATTCCTCTGATTACAGAGGAAAAGAAACTACGGTTAATATAGGGAACGATCACGCCTATGTTATTTGTTCTGCCACTTTTTAGAGCCTGTGCAAGCCGGTTCTGTTTATAGTTCATTTCCGCTGCAGTCTTGGCGACCAATTCCCGTGTTTTTAAACTTATTTTTGGATTCTGGTTCAGCGCCCTTGATACCGTTGCGGCACTTACATTCAATTTTTTCGAAATATCGTATATAGTAACTTTTTCTTTTCCGCTCATTATTTTGTTAAGGTTGAAATAGATTTACTTCTTTTAGACAGCTGGAGAATATTTATCAGCTTGATAGTATTTAGATAATTACCTCGCCCGTACTAGAATTACCTTCGGTTAGTAAAACATAATTTGTTTAAAAATAAGGAAATTTTTGTGTTAATGAGCAAAAACATATATATTAACGCAATCGATTACAAAAATTATATTTTCGGCGGTATTGAGATGAATCTTGAGAACGATGCGAAGATAATGAAAGATTTTGGTTGTCAGTTGGAAAACATAGTCGATCATTTTGCAGAAAACGATCTAATTCGAAAGTTCTAATAAAAAAATTTATTTAAAACGTATGATGAAAAAAACCTTAGTATTTTTTTTCCTGATTGTAAATGTGGCTTTATTTGTTTTTGCCGGTGTTCGGACTAATGATAACTGGTTGGGCAGTAAAAAACTTCAATTTGATAACATTCCTAAAAATGAATTCCACTTTTTAGTAGCTAAAGATGGTTCTGGAGATTTCACTACTGTTCAGGAGGCAATAAATGCTGTTCCTGATTTTAGAAAAAGTACAACCACCATATATATTAAAGAAGGAGTTTATAAAGAAAAGCTCATTCTCCCCGCATCCAAAACAAATGTTACTTTTATAGGAGAAGATAAAGAAACAACTATTCTTACTTATGATGATTACTCAAAAAAACTCAATAGGTTCGGGGAGGAAATGGGCACAACTGGGTCTTCTTCCTTTTTTGTTTTTGGCAGCGACTTCACAGCCCGGAATCTTACATTTGAAAATTCTTCTGGTCCCGTGGGCCAGGCCGTAGCAGTTCGGGTGGACGGGGATCGGGTAATGTTCGAAAATTGTCGCTTTTTGGGATTTCAGGATACATTGTATCCGCACGGGCGGAACAGTCGGCAATATTACAAAAACTGTTATATAGAAGGTACTACCGATTTTATTTTTGGCTGGTCCACGGCAGTTTTTAAAGACTGTGAAATCTACTCCAAAGAAGGAGGTCACTACATTACGGCTGCTTCAACAGAGAAAGACTCTCCTTTTGGATTTGTTTTTATAAACTGCAAACTCACTGGCGATGCTCCCAAAGAAGAAGTTTACCTGGGTAGACCCTGGCGTGAATATGCGCAAACTGTTTTCATTAATACCACAATGGGAGATCACATCAAAAAGGATGGCTGGCACAACTGGAATAAACCTGAAGCTGAAAACACCGCTTTTTATGCCGAATTTGCTTCCGAAGGACCTGGGGCAGCTGCGGAGGAGAGAGTGGAATGGGCACATCAACTTAGACAGCAACAAGCCGAAAGATATTCAGCAGAAAATATTTTAAAAGGGGAGGATAACTGGATTCCCAATGAGAGGTAAGGAATAAAACAACTAAAGCTTTTAATAAAAATTCACCTAAAAATTATTAAATCAACTATGAATCTAATCAAATTTAATTACAAGGTATTAATTATATGCCTGCTCCTGGGAGGCTTTTATTCCTGTAAAAACAATTCAGAAGAAAAAGAAACTGCAGCTGTCGAAAATTCCGAAATAACAGATCCCTGGGATGAGGCAGATGGGATCATTAAGAATATTACCGTCCCCACGTTTCCTGACACTAACTTTAATGTACAGGATTATGGTGCGGTAGCAGATGGGACTACAAACAACTCTCAGGCTTTTGCAGATGCTATTGCTGCATGTAGTGAAGATGGGGGCGGGAAAGTTATTGTTCCTTCAGGAAAGTACCTAACAGGTCCTATTCATCTTAAAAGCAATGTAAATTTTCACTTAGAAGACGGTGCAGAAATCCTGTTCTCCACCAACAAAAGTGATTATTTACCTGTGGTACATACTTCCTATGAAGGGATGGAAATGATGGATTATTCTCCCCTTATTTACGCTTATCAGCAGGAAAACATAGCCGTTACTGGTAAAGGAACATTTAATGGCCAGGCAGGGAATGATAATTGGTGGCCATGGAGTGGCGCAGAACGCTATGGTTATAAAGAAGGGGACCAAAATCAGCGTGATGAGCATAATTTGCCCAGGCTGAGCAAAATGGTAGAAGACGGAGTTGCTGTTGAGGACAGGATTTTCGGGGAAGGTCATCAGTTCAGGCCTACATTTTTTGAACCTTTTGAATGTAGTAATGTTCTAATTAAAGATGTAAAATTCATTAATGCGCCGTTTTGGGTGATGCATCCAATAAAATCCAATAATGTTACTGTAGATGGAGTGACCGTGGAGAGCCACGGGCCTAATAATGATGGTTGCAACCCGGAATACAGTAAAAATGTGCATATCAAAAATTGCCTTTTTGACACGGGTGATGATTGTATTGCCATAAAATCCGGACGTGATAATGACGGAAGACGAGTTGGAATTAAAAGTGAAAATATCATTGTTGAAGATTGTATTATGAAAGACGGACATGGCGGAGTGGTAATGGGAAGCGAAATTTCCGGTGGCGTGAGTAATGTTTTTGTTAGAAACTGCGAAATGAACAGCCCAAATCTCGATCGTGCTATCAGGATTAAAACCAATACCAGGCGTGGAGGAACTATAGAAAATATTTATGTAAAAAATATCGAAGTTGGACAGGTAAAAGAAGCTGTTCTAAAAATAAATACTCATTATGCCATTTACGACAATCAGGAAGGGGAATTTATGCCGGTAATCAGGAATATTTATCTTGAAGATATTAATGTCGAGAATGGGGGAGAATATGGGATCCTGATAAGAGGAAGGGAAGAATCACCTGTTGCAAATGTGAATCTTACTAATGTTCATATTAAAAATGCTGAAACTCCTTTGTTAGTTGAAAATGCTGAGGAAATTTCTTTTGAAAATGTCACGATAAATGGAAAGAAAATAACTAATTAATTCGAACAGGGATAGATAGAGGATCCTGATTGCAAAATCCAGCTATTTCCATCTTAAGAAGTGGAATTCCGGATCGTTTATCTTTTTTAGCAAATCTTTTGCTTTAAATAGCCTAATAGTGTATGTTTGTGTAATCGATTACATTACGTTCAGTTGTAATTTTATCGCAAACGATATAGCTTTAGTATTGATTTCGCCCTAAACCAGCGGACGTTATATGTACAATTTTTTAATATCTTATGTTATGATAACAAATAAAATCATCCCCTCAATTTGGCAATTATCGGCCTTATTAATTATATTAATCTGCTCCGGTACTACCTTTGGGTGGAAGAGTAAAGAAGATGCTTCAGATAAAGCAGAATTAAAGGAATCAGCAATGGGTGCAGAGGATCAGAAAAGATACTCCACCTGGATGGCAGATTCAGAAATTAAAAGAAATCCTGAAGGTTGGACGCTGGACTTTAATGAGAAACCTAAATGGGAATATACACATGGTCTTATTATGACTTCCATGGAGAAGGTTCATGAAGAAACAGGTGATGAAAAATACCTGGATTACATCAAGAATTTTGCTGATTTTATGGTAGAAGAAGATGGAGACATTAAAACCTACAAAAAATCTGATTATAATATCGACCGCGTGCAAGGCGGAAGATTCCTGATTGGGCTTTACGAAGAAACCGATAAAGAGAAATACAGGCTTGCAATTGAAGAATTAAGGGATCAAATGCGGGAACATCCCCGCACCTCTGAAGGCGGATTCTGGCATAAGAAAATTTATCCTTATCAGATGTGGCTGGATGGTTTGTATATGGGATCCACCTTCCTGGCCCGTTATGCAGAAGAATTTGACGAACCTAAACTTTTTGATGATGTTGCCAACCAGTTTTACCTCATAGATAAATACACCTATACTGAAGATACAGGGCTTTATCATCACGCCTGGGACGAAAGCAAAGAGCAGCGATGGTCAGATCCTGAAACCGGTCTTTCCTCAAATTACTGGGGAAGAAGTATTGGCTGGTTAAGTATGGCTGTGGTAGATGTTCTTGACTATATGCCGGAGGATCATCCAAAAAGGGATGAACTGGTTGAAATAGCTCAGAAAATTGCGGATGGGATCGTAAGATATCAGGATGAAGATACCGGCGTCTGGTACCAGGTGCTGGATCAGGGAAACAGAGAAGGAAATTACCTCGAAGCTTCTGCATCTAGTATGTACGCTTACTTTTTGCTAAAAGGAGTTGACGAAGGTTATCTCGATCAAAAGTACAGGGAAGATGGTATTGAAGCTTACGAAGGTATTGTGGAGCAGTTTATTAGAAAAGATGATGATGGAGGTATTAGTTTAACCGATATAAATGGTGTTGCTGGTTTAGGAGGTGATCCTTATCGTGATGGTTCTTACGATTATTACGTGAATGAAATTATCAGAGACAATGATCCTAAGGGAGTAGGTCCATTTATTCTTGCATCTCTTGAATATGAAGACCTGGAACAGGAGTAAATTTTTTATCTTAACAAGAATCGCCAAAATATAAATAATATGAAATTTAAAAATGGAATTTTACTAATGGCTATCACTTCTGTAATGGCCCTTTCCTGTAAAGACAACAAGGAGCAGCCGGGAACAGAAGCCCAGGAGGAAGCTGTTAAAGAAGCTGATCATGAAACATATGCTGAACTTTCTGTTAAAACAGGAGGTCAATGGGAAGGAAGAGAATACAAAGGAGGGAGATTTGAAAATGTTCAGGAAGTAACACTACCCGAGGATCATACCGACCATTCGTACTACATCCGTTATGAAGGGCCGGGATGGGAAAATAGTCAGGTAGGTTATAGATTATATCTGGATTGGAGAAACGCCATTGATATCTTTGGGAAAAAGGTGGATTCCCTGGTATTGCCTTATGTTGGACAGGATAATTTTGATTCTTATCATGAAGAAGCAACTTGGGGACAGGATATTCTAAAGGCTGGTAAATCCCTGGGAATTGGTGGTTATGGAAGGTATATGAATGATACCGTGGCACATTTCAGAAATGTACAAAGTACCCATGCGGAGGTAAGTAATTCATCGAATAGCTCTTCTGTAGATATAACTTATGAAGGTTGGCAAACCGGTGACAAAACAATCGACCTGGATGCGAAACTGACTATTTATCCTGAAGGCCGTTACACCCGGGTGGAACTATCTCCTTCCGAAGAAATTGAAGGTTTAACTACCGGCATTGTGAAATTTGAAGATGTTCCATTGATGCATAAAGAAAGCGAAGGGGGCAACTGGGCTTACATTGCCACTTACGGAACCCAAACCCTGGTTAACGATGAAGATAAACTGGGAATGGCCATTTTCTATAAAAAGGATCAGTTGGAGCAACAAATAGAAGGGCCGGACGATCATTTGCTGGTTTTCAACCCCACATCAAATAAAGTGACTTATTACCTTCTTGGAGCCTGGGAACAGGAAAAAGGAGGAATTACAAGTGAAGAAACATTTGTTGCTAACCTCGATGAACTGCTGAACGATTTGGATTCCAACGATAATTTGCAATAAGAATGATGGAATTTCAGAAGAATCAATTTCGGTTTTTAATAATGTTTTTCGCTTTAACAACTATAATTAGTTGTAAAAATGCTGAAGAAGAGAAAGCTGATGAAATAGCTTCTGCAGAGCAGGAAAAAATTGTTTCTGAAGACTTAAAATGGTCCGAGAGAATGATGCAATCTGAAATACATCGCTTTCCCGAAGCTTCCAAACTGGACTTTCGTGAAGAACCACAATGGAGTTATACCAATGGTCTTGTTTTAAAGGCAGCCAAAGAAGTCTATGAGAAGACCAATGACGAAAGATACTATGATTACATCTACGACTATGCTGATACTATGGTCACAGATGAAGGCGATATCAGAACCTATGATCTAACAGACCAGAACCTGGACATGCTTAATTCGGGGAATACGTTGCTTTTTCTTTATCCTAAAACCAAAGAAGAACGTTTTCTGGAAGCCTTGAAATTATTACGAAGCCAGATAGAAACTCAGCCACGCACAAAAGAAGGTGGTTTTTGGCATAAAGAGCGCTATACGCAGCAAATGTGGCTGGATGGTCTTTATATGGCCCATCCTTTTTACGCCCACTATACGCAAATGTTTAACGAAGGGGAAAAGGCTGAAGAAGCCTATGATGATATTGTGCACCAGTTTGATCTTGTTCAGGAGCATATGAAAGATGAAGAAACTGGTTTGCTTTATCATGGCTGGGATTCCAGTAAACAACAAAAATGGGCAGACAAAAAAACAGGGACTTCTCCTAATTTCTGGTCCCGTGCAATGGGCTGGTACGGTATGGCCATGGTAGATGTGCTGGATTATCTTCCGGAAGATCATGAAGGCCGTCACAGGATCATTGAATACTTGAACCAGTTCGCGGAAGCTATTATAAAAGTTCAGCATAAAGAATCCGGACTTTGGTACCAGGTGCTGGATCAGGGTGACCGTGAAGGGAATTACCTCGAAGCTTCAGGCTCTTCCATGTTTAGTTATACTCTGGCTAAGGCTGCGAAGAATGATTATATCGCTGAAAAATATATGGAGGTGGCTGAAAAAGCTTATGAAGGAATTCTTAATAACCTTATCACTGTGGAGGAAAATGGAGTGGTTAATCTAAATCAGGTTTGTGCTGTGGCAGGTTTGGGTGGGGATCCATATCGCGATGCTTCTTATGAATATTATATTAATGAAGAAATAAGGAGCAACGATCCAAAAGGAACAGGGCCTTTCATCCTGGCCAGCCTTCAGTTAAACAGATAATAGTAATAACAATGAAATTATTTTCAGTACTTACTTTTTTACTAATCACGCTAAATATATTAGCTCAGAATTCCGATACCTATAGATCGGAGGTCTGGGTTTCAGACAACCAGGATGGGACCTATACCAACCCAATTCTTTATGCCGATTATTCTGATCCGGACGTGGTAAGGGTAGGTGACGACTATTACATGACGGCTTCAAGTTTTAATGCCGCACCGGGTTTACCTATTCTGCATTCCAAAGACATGATTAACTTGAAACTCATTAATTATGCTCTACCAAAGCAGGTGCCGGAAGAGACTTTTGCTGTTCCGCAGCATGGGAATGGAGTGTGGGCACCAAGCATCCGGTCTCACAACAATGAGCTGTACATTTACTGGGGAGATCCCGATCATGGCATTTATATGGTCAAAACCGACGACCCATACAGAAATTGGGAAGAGCCGGTACTGGTTATGGAAGGTAAAGGACTTATAGATCCTTCCCCGCTTTGGGATGATGATGAAAAGGCATATCTGGTTCATGCTTATGCAGGGAGCCGTGCGGGAGTGAAAAGTCTGCTTTCTGTAAATAAAATGAATGCTGAAGGAACCAAAGTCCTTGATGCCGGTCGGCATGTGTTCGATGGTCACGATGATCAACCTACAGTAGAAGGAACCAAATTTTATAAAAGAAACGGTTACTATTACATCTTTGCCCCTGCCGGCGGAGTTTCCACAGGATGGCAACTTATACTGAGATCAAAAAATATTTACGGCCCCTATGAAAAAAAAATAGTATTGGAACAAGGTAGTACCGATATTAATGGTCCGCACCAGGGCGCCTGGGTTCAAACGCCGGAAGAAGAAGATTGGTTTTACCATTTTCAGGATGTGGAAGCCTATGGGCGCATAGTGCACCTACAACCTATGAGCTGGGAAAATGACTGGCCGGTAATGGGCGAAGACAAAGATGGTAATGGAATAGGAGAGCCGGTGAAAACTTTTAAAAAGCCAAACGTTGGCAAAAGTTTCTCTGTAGTAACTCCTGTTGAAAGTACCGAATTTGAAGAAGATAGTCTGGGCATGCAATGGCAGTGGCAGGCAAACCCTGAAGTGGTATGGCATGCTAAACTAACCGGTAATGATTACCTCAGGTTATTTTCCATTAAAACTCCTGAAGATTCACCAAATCTCTGGATGACACCAAACCTTTTACTGCAAAAGTTTCCTGCTCCGGACTTTACAGCAACAACTAAAATCAGTCTTTTTCCGCAGGAAGCTGAGCAAGGAAAAAGAGCCGGACTTATAGTGATGGGAATGGATTATGCCACGCTAACACTTACTCATGATGAGGAAGGTTTTATTATAAGACAAACTCAGGCTATTGATGCTATAGATGGAGAGGAAGAAGTTACCATTACTGAAAAACGTATTCCCTCGAACGAAGTTGTTTTTCGGGTGGAGGTAAATGCGCCCGATGCTATGTGCAGATTCAGTTATAGCGAAGACGGGAAAAGTTTTATACAAATTGGGGATGCGTTTAAAGCGCAGCCCGGCAAATGGATTGGAGCAAAAGTTGGTTTGTTTAATGTAAGTACCCAGGAAGCTAAAAGGGGCGGTTATGCCGATGTTCAATATTTTAGAATCATTAAGTAGGATTAGTACCAGCGCGCATCATGCTAAATCTGTTTCAGCACATCAAGAATCTGAATAGTTTTTAAGTAACAGAGTCTTTTGAAGATTACGAAATCACAAATAAGAAGTAAATGAAAATAATCAATAAAATATTGCTGTCGATTTTCGTCCTTTCCGGATTGGGAGTTATTAATGCGCAGCAAAACTCCTCCTGGGATCCTGCCAACATCTATAAGAATATAGAATTTGACATGCCCAGGGTGCAGGAACCTGCATTTCCCGATTATGATGTAAATATTATCGATCTTGGCGCTGTGGGGGACGGACTTCATAAAAACACTGAAGCCTTTAAAATGGCCATTATCGATGTTGCCGAAAATGGTGGGGGGAAAGTAATTGTGCCAAGAGGAATGTGGTTAACCGGGCCTATCCACTTCCGCAGCAATATCAACCTTCATTTGGAAGATGGTGCTTTTATTATTTTCAGCAAAGATTTTGATGATTATAATCTTGTTAAAACGAGTTTTGAAGGTTTGAACACCGTGCGTAATGAATCACCTATTAATGCCATAGAAGTTGAAAATATCGCTATTACCGGCCAGGGAGTAATCGATGGTAACGGGGGCGCATGGAGACCTGTTAAAAAAGGAAAAATGACGTCCTCCCAATGGAATGGCCTTCTAGAGTCTGGCGGAGTCCTATCTGAAGACGGAAAGCTGTGGTTCCCTACAGAAAGTTCAAAAAAAGGATATAATAGCACCACCAATTTTAATGTGCCTGATAAGCTTTCAGATGAAGATTTACAGTCGGTTAAGGATTTTTTACGGCCGGTAATGGTGAGCATTGTAAACAGTAAAAAGATTTTGCTGGATGGACCAACTTTTCAGAATTCACCTGCCTGGAACATCCACCCGCTAATGAGCGAAGATATTACTATTCGAAATCTTACCGTTAGAAATCCCTGGTATTCGCAAAACGGGGATGGACTTGACCTGGAATCCTGTAAGAATGTAGTGATCTACAACAATACCTTTGATGTGGGAGATGACGCAATTTGCTTTAAATCTGGTAAAAATGAGGACGGCCGTGAACGCGGAATTCCTACCGAAAATGTGATTGTAAAGAATAATATTGTTTACCACGGCCATGGAGGCTTTGTGATTGGCAGTGAAATGTCCGGCGGAGTTAAGAATGTGCATGTTTCAAATTGTACTTTTATGGGCACTGATGTAGGCCTGAGATTTAAGAGTACCCGTGGCCGCGGCGGAGTGGTGGAAAATATTTACATTTCTAACATAGATATGATCAATATTCCTACTGAAGCCATTCGTTTCAATCTTTTTTATGGCGGAAATTCACCAATCCTTGAGGGAGATCAGGATGCTGCTGATGAAGCACGGGACGAATCTGTGGTTCCTGTAACTGAAGAAACTCCTTCTTTTCGTGATATCCATATGAAGAATATTACAGTAACAGGATCAAATACCGCTGCCTTTTTTATGGGTTTGCCAGAAATGAAGCTGAAGAATGTGACTCTGCAAGATGCTATTCTTGAGGCAGAAAAAGGAATTACAATCATAGATGCAAATGGTATTGAACTAAAAAACGTAAAGGTTTTACAAAAGAAAGGACCTTCCCTGGTTCTTTATAACACTAAAAATGTTGATATAAATAATTTTGATTATAATAAAAATGAAAATGCAGCTTCCATACGTGTACTTGGAGAAAGTGCAGATATAGATTTTTCAGAAAGTAATATTTCTGAAGAAGATATTGAGAGAAAAGTCTCTGCAGCACTACCATCAAAAAAAAAAGCTAAAAAACTTATAGAGGTCAGCACATCCCGGCAGCTTGTAAAAGCAATTGACGATGTAGAACCCGGAGACTCTATTTTTGTTAAAGCAGGGAGATATTCTATTAGCGAAAGGATATATGTAAATGATTCCGGGACTTCAGATTATCCTATTTTTCTGATTGGCGATACATCAGGAGACAGACCTGTTCTTGATTTTTCTTCTATGAAGGAAGATTCTTCAAATCAGGGAATTGTACTAAAGGCCGATAATTGGCATATTAAGGGTCTGCAATTTTATAAAGCCGGGGATAATGGACTGCACGTAAGGGGGAATAATAATATTATTGAATTCTGCAGTTTTTCTGAATGTGCTGACACAGGTCTCCAGCTCGATGATGGTGCTTCAAATAATACTATTTTAAATTGCGATTCTTTTTATAATGCCGATTCAAAGCTGGAGAACGCCGATGGCTTTGCGGTAAAAATGGATGTGGGTTCCGGAAACAGATTTATAGGTTGTCGTGCCTGGAACAATCTTGACGATGGCTGGGACGGTTACCTTAGGGAAGCGGATAATGTAAAAACCACCTATGAAAATTGCTGGGCTTTTAATAACGGCTATTTAAAAAATGGCGACAAAGGAAAAGGCGATGGCAATGGCTTTAAAACCGGCGGGAGTGATGATAAGACACGAAAGCATAATGCTTCTTATTATCGTTGTATGGCAGTAAATAATGTGAGCGACGGGTTTGATCATAACAGCAACCGTGGTGAAGTTTCAATTTTAAACTGTTCTGCCACCGGCAATGGCCGCAATTTCGCCTTTGCTGAAAAAAACGGACTTGAAAAAATAACAATTATCAATAGTCTGGTTTTGGGAGATTTAGGAAAATATAATGCTGAAGTTGAGGAAGTGAGAAATAACAGCTGGCAGATGGATATAACCGTTGCTGAAAAGGATTTTGTTTCTGTAGATATATCTGAATTATCAAAGTCAAGAAAAAGGGATGGCAGCCTGCCGGATATCGGTTTTATGAGGCCCAGGAAAAATACTGAATTAGTAGATGCCGGTGTTGTTTTAGACAAAATTTATAGTGGTAAGGCCCCGGATCTAGGTGCTTTGGAATCAGAACCTATTGAAAATTACCTTAAGTAATGAAAAAGATATTTACAATAGCCTTGTTAAGCATTGGATTTCTGGCCTTTAATAGTCAGCAGAAGCCGGTTTCAATTTATCTGGTTGGAGATTCTACAATGGCCGATTATTCAGGAGACTATGATCCCGGAGAAGATTACATGAAAACCCGGTATCCGGTTATGGGATGGGGACAGGTTTTTCAGCAGTTTATGGTTTCAGATAGCCTTTCTAAGATCAGAGGATTAATAAAAGCAGATAGTGCCATTGTTAAAGATGTTGCACGTGGAGGTAGAAGCACCCGTACATTTTTTCAGGAGGGCCGCTGGCGTTCTGTTTTCGAAGATCTGGAAAAAGGAGATATTGTGATGATACAGTTTGGTCATAATGATGCTTCAGAAGATCATCCAATGCGTTACGTGAATATCGAAGGTTATAAAGAGTTTTTGAGATTATACGTCAGTCAGACCAGGGAAAAAGATGCTCATCCAATTATTCTTTCGCCGGTCGCCAGAAACTATCCCTGGGAAAATGGGCAATTACAAAATGTCCATGGGGAATATGATCAGGCTGCAAAAGATGTAGCTGAAGAAATGAATGTAATGTTGATAGATTTGAATCAGCGCAGCATGCACTATTTTTCTGAAAAAGGAAGAGAATATGTGACTAGTAATTATTTTATGAACCTGCCTGCGGGAAAGTATGAAGCCTATCCTGAAGGTCAGGACGATAATACTCATTTTCAGCCGGAAGGAGCCAAAGCAGTCGCCCAAATGGTTTTTGATGGAATGAAAGAATTAAAAACAGAGTAATGTTTAAAAATTTATTCATATCAGTACTCTTATTTTGCGCGTCTCTTTCTGTGGGAGCTCAGAATCATTTGTTGTGGTATGATGAGCCTTCAGAGAACTGGAATGAAGCATTACCTATAGGAAATGGTAGAATTGGGGGAATGGTCTTTGGTGAAATCCAAAATGAAAAGATTCAGCTAAACGAAGAAACTGTCTGGGCAGGGGAGCCGGGAAATAATGTGCCACAGAATGTTTTTCCGCAAATTCAGGAACTACGGAAACTTCTTTTTTCCGGTAAATATGAAGAGGCCCAGGCACTTGCAGATAAAACCTTTCCAAGACATGCCCCTGAAAATGGCAATTATGGGATGCCATATCAAACGGTTGGGGATCTTACTTTGGATTTTTCGAATCATCATAATGTAGAAAACTTCAAGCGTGATCTGGATATCAGTAATGCCATAGCTTCCGTAGAATATGATCTGGAAGGAGTTCACTATAAAAGAGACTATTTTGTTTCTAATCCCGATCAGGTAATGGTTATTCATCTTATGGCTGATGAGCCTGGCAGAATTTCTACTGAACTTGGTTTTGAAAGTCTGCAGGAAGTTCATCAGGTTTTTGCTGAAAATGATATGCTCTGGCTTACAGGTAAAAGCGGGGATGTAGATAATAAAGAAGGAAAAGTAGAATTTACGACGCTGGCTTATCCTGTTGCGGTTAACGGAGAAATTATTCCGAAGGAAAAAAGTATTAAAATAGAGAATGCAGATGAGGTTCTTATTATTGTAAGTATAGGAACCAATTTTAAAAATTACCAGGACTTAAGCAATAATGCAAACGAAATTGCTGCGGAATATTTGGCTAAGGCAAAGAAAATGTCTCTTGTCGAATTACAAAAAAATCACATAGAAGATTATAAAAACCTTTATGATAGAGTAGCATTACAGCTGGGTGATGGCGAAGCTACACATCCTACTACAGACGAAAGACTGGAAAGTTTTGCTGAAACTAGTGATCTTTCGCTGGTGTCACTTTATTTCCAGTTTGGGAGATATTTGCTTATTTCCAGTTCCCGGCCAGGAGGCCAACCCGCAAATTTGCAGGGCATTTGGAATCATCAGTTATCGCCGCCCTGGGACAGCAAGTACACGGTGAATATAAATACGGAAATGAATTACTGGCCGGCAGAGGTGACAAATTTATCTGAGTTGCATCATCCACTTTTCACAATGATCAAAGAGTTGTCTGAAACCGGGCAGGAAAGTGCAAAAGAGATGTATAACGCACGTGGATGGAACATGCATCACAATACAGATTTGTGGCGGGTAACAGGTATAATTGATGGTGGTTTCTACGGGATGTGGCCAATGGGCGGTGCCTGGCTCACTCAACATATCTGGCAGCATTATCTTTTTACAGGAGATGAAGAATTTCTAGAAGAATATTATCCGGTTTTAAAATCCATTGCACAATTTTACGCAGATGTACTTCAGGAAGAGCCGGAAAATGGCTGGTTGGTAGTAGCACCTTCTATGTCTCCTGAAAATAAATATCAGGATGGCGTGGGAATTAGTTATGGCACCACAATGGATAATCAATTGGTTTTTGATGTTTTTTCTAATGCCATTCGTGCGGCAGAAATCCTCAACGAGGACCAGCAGTTTTCAGAAAAACTAAAAAATTACAGGAAGCGGCTTCCGCCAATGCAAATCGGACAGTATTCACAATTACAGGAATGGATAAATGATTGGGATAATCCTGAAGATAAGCACCGGCATATTTCCCATTTGTATGGTCTTCATCCTGCAGCCCAGATTTCCCCTTTTAAAAATCCGGAGCTATTTTCTGCGGCAAAGAAAACGCTGGAATACCGGGGTGATAAATCTACCGGTTGGTCCATGGGCTGGAAAGTAAATTTTTGGGCACGTTTGCTTAACGGAGAGCGTGCATATGATCTTATAAAAACACAGCTCACCCTGGTGGAAGACGGAACTGAATCTGGCGGGACTTATCCTAATTTACTCGATGCCCATCCTCCCTTTCAGATAGACGGAAACTTTGGTTGTACTGCAGGGATAGCCGAAATGTTACTGCAGTCTCACGATGGAGCGGTTCATTTATTACCTGCCTTGCCAGAATCCTGGAAAAACGGAAAGGTAAAAGGACTAAAAGCCCGTGGCGATTTCGTTGTTGATTTAGAGTGGAATAATAATCATTTAGAAAATACAACGATTATCTCAAATTTGGGAGGCGTTTTGCGTATTAGAAGTGAAGGGCGCTTATTTGATAATAATGGAAATGAACTACCTAAAGCATCAGGAGAAAATCCCAATCAATTTTATCAAAATCCTGAAATAAAAACACCTCTTGTTTCAGAAAAAGCAGCGGTTGACGAACCGAATTTACCCGATTATCATATTTATGATGTAGCAACCGAAAAAGGAACAGCCTATATCTTTAAAACTAAATGAAATGAATCTTAAACACATCCTTATTTTTTTGTTTGTTTTGTTGGGCTTCACTTTCAAATCTGTTGCCCAGGAACACGAAGTAAAACCCTATACTATCGAGGGAACATATGAAAAACTGAAAAAGGATTACCCGTTCATTCGTCCGGTACAAGCGTTTTCTTCTGATAATTTTATTGCTGAAGAAGACATAGTTTATAAGAAAACGCCCGAAAAGGATTTAAAGGCAGATGTTTATATTCCAAAGGCTGAAAATGGCCAAAAATACCCTGCGGTTTTGCTGATTCATGGGGGAGGCTGGTTAACCGGGAGCAAGGAAAACGAGCGGGTGATGGCCCAGCATTTAGCTGATAATGGCTATGTTGCCGTAACTGCTGCTTACCGACTGGGAACTGAAGCAATATATCCCGCAGGAGTCCTGGATTTAAAAGACGCTGTTAAATGGATGCGGGAGAATTCTGAAAAGTATCATATTAATAAGTCGAAAATTGCCATTTTAGGAGCTTCAGCCGGAGCACAACTGGCAACATTGCTGGGAGTAACTCCCGATGCTGAAATTTATAATACTGAAAATAATAATTTTTCAGATAAAATCCAGGCGATTGTTAATGTAGACGGAATTGTCTCTTTTGTTCATCCTGAAGCAGAAGAAGGCTGGATGGCTGCCACCTGGCTGGGCGGCTCAAAATCGGAAAAACCAGAGTTATGGCAAGAAGCATCTCCGCTAGAATACATAAATGAAGATACACCGCCTACCTTGTTCATAAATAGTTCCTTTCCGAGGTTTCATGCGGGCAGGGATGATATGACCGGGATCATGGAGGAGAATGATATATATTATGAGGTGCATACCCTTGAAAATTCACCACATTCCTTTTGGTTGATGCATCCCTGGTTTGAAGAAACTCTGGAGTTAACCACCGCTTTCCTGGATAAGGTGCTTCAAAATTCTTCTTCGGCAAAAGAAGTTTACAGGGAAATTACTGTGGCACAGGATGGTTCGGGAGAGTTTAAAAAAATTCAGGAGGCAATTAATTCCACCCGGGATCTTGGGCCCGGCGAAGTGGTTATTCATATTAAAAATGGAACCTATAACGAGAAACTGGAAATTCCGAGCTGGAAACATCAATTGTCATTGGTTGGTGAAAGTAAAGATGGAACTGTAATTGTTAACAATGATTATTCAGGAAAAATGAATCCGCACACCAGTAAAGAGCATTCTACCTTTACTTCTTATTCCTTATTGGTTCGCGGTGCTGATATTAAAATTCAAGATCTGACTATCAAAAACTCTTCCTGTGGAGAAGGTCAGGCGGTGGCACTGCATGTAGAAGGCGACCGTTTCGTGATTAAAAATTGCAATATTCTGGGATGCCAGGATACCATTTACACCGCAACGGAAGGCAGTCGGCAGCTGTATCTCGACTGCTATATAGAAGGCACAACAGATTTCATATTTGGAGAAGCCACGGCCGTTTTCAAAAACTGTACGATTAAAAGCTTGCGGGATTCTTATGTCACTGCGGCTGCTACTCCTCAAAATCAGGAATTTGGCTATGTCTTTATCAATTGCAGACTTATAGCTGCCGAAGGTGTGAATGAGGTGTATCTCGGCAGGCCCTGGAGACCATATGCGCAAACGGTTTTCATTAATTCTGAACTAGGAAACCATATAGTTTCGGAAGGTTGGAACGCATGGCCTGGCGATGAAATGTTTCCCAATAAGGAAAGAACCACCTACTATGCTGAATATAATAGTTTCGGCCCCGGCGCGGCGCCTGA
Source organism: Autumnicola lenta (assembly GCF_031846515.1). Taxonomy (NCBI): domain Bacteria; kingdom Pseudomonadati; phylum Bacteroidota; class Flavobacteriia; order Flavobacteriales; family Flavobacteriaceae; genus Autumnicola; species Autumnicola lenta. The sequence goes on along the minus strand of NZ_JAVRHO010000001.1, from coordinate 107,361 downwards.
GAAACGGGTAGACTGGTCACATCAGCTAACCAGTGAGGAAGCGAAAAAATATACTCTAAAGAACATTTTCAGCAATACTAATGACTGGTACTGGGCTTCTCAGAGTGAGCAATATTAATTAAGAATATTAAATGATGAATTTTATTTTCTGTTTTCTGATTCTTTTTTCTGTTGCAATTTCTGCACAGGAAAAGCCAACTTTATATCTGATAGGTGATTCCACAATGTCTGATAAAAAAGATCCTGAAGAAAATCCAGAACATGGATGGGGGCAGATGCTGCCGGAATTAATGACTTCAGAAATTAATATTGAAAATCATGCGGTAAATGGAAGAAGTACCAGAAGTTTTATTGCTGAAGGAAGGTGGGAAGATATTAAGAATAAGCTGGAGCCGGGGGATTATGTTTTTATACAGTTTGGTCACAATGATCAAAAAGTAAAAGATCCAACCCGGTACACAAACCCTTTTACTCAGTACCGTGCTAATCTCGAGAAATTTGTAGAGGAAACAAAGGAAAAAGAAGCTAATCCCCTGTTATTAAGTTCTATAGTGAGGAGGAATTTTAATGAAGAAGGAGTTCTGGTAGATACTCACGGAGAATATCCGTTGGTAACCCGTATGGTGGCAAAAGATCTCCAGGTGCCTTTTATCGATATGCAGTTACTCACGGAGCAGCTGGAAATCAAATATGGGCCTGAAGATTCTAAAAATCTGCATCTGCACCTGGAACCTGGTGAGGATTCTTACGAGCCTAATGGAATGGAAGATGATACTCATTTATCTGAAATTGGAGCAACCATAGTGGCCAGCTTAGCGCTTCAGGAAATAGCAAAAAGGGATCTTGAATTGAAAGAATTTATAAAGCCTGAAATTTTAGAGAAAGATTTAATGAAAAAGTAAAAATGTCATTAGAGAGCATTATGGGCCGTGCTGAACTGTTTTTAGGCAGATAATAATAATCTCTGTATAGATCTCAGATAATTTCAGGATAATGATAATTTATAAATAAGGTGATGATGATAAATTTAAAGAAGTATGTAAAATCTGTAGTTTTTTTAATTGGTTTTTTATTGGCATTGCAGCAATCAGTTTTTGCTCAAAATGAACAAATTTCATGGGGCAGGGCGCAACACCAGGATAAAGAATGGTATGCTTCAGATGAGGCACAGCGAATTGCAGATAATGTTCTCCTTTACCAAAATGAAAATGGTGGCTGGGATAAGAATATTGACATGGCAGATAAGCTGACTTCCGCAGAAAAAGAAGAACTAAGAAATCAAAAACTTAAAAAACTGGGTGCTACAATAGATAATGGCGCCACCCATACTCAACTGAGATACCTGGCAAAAATTTATAATACCACAGGTGAAGAAAAATATAAAAAAGCTTTTCTGAAGGGCATAGATTATCTTCTTGAAGCGCAATATGATAATGGGGGCTGGCCGCAATTCTATCCCATAAAACAGGGCTATTACGAGCACATCACCTACAACGACGGCGCAATGATTGGCGTGATGGATTTATTGCGTGACATTGCCATAGAGAAACAGGATTATTCTTTTGTAGATGTCCAACGGCAACGAAAATCACAAGAAGCTATAGATAAAGGTCTTGAAGTAATATTGGCAACACAGGTAAAAGTTAATGGAAAACTTACTATTTGGTGCGCCCAACATGATAAAGACGATTTTAGTCCGGCAAAAGCCAGAGCTTATGAACTTCCTTCCTTAAGTGGAAAAGAAAGTACCGGAATTGTAGAATATCTGTTACAACTGGAAAATCCTTCAGATGAAGTTAAGCAATCAATTAGAAGTGCAGTGCAATGGTTTCAGGATCATAAGGTGATGGGTAAGAAAGTAGTTTGGGTAAAGGATTCTACTTATACTGATGGCCGGGATCGGATTGTAATAGAGGATTCTGCGGGAGGTCCGTTATGGGGACGTTTTAATGATATTACAACCGGAACACCAATATTTGTAGGCCGCGACGGAATTGTTAAATATCATATTTCCGAAATTGAGCAGGAACGAAGAGTAGGTTACAATTATATTGATAATTATGCTGAAGAATTGCTGAAAAGGGATTATCCTGAATGGGAAAAGAATCATTGAATGCCATAGACCGCTTCGCTCAAAGAAAAAAGTGAAGAGTGAAGAGTGAAGAGTGAGAAGTTCTGACTTAATATCGAAAATGGAAAAAATGAACAGATGTAAATAAATTTAAAGGTTCAAAAAGTAAATATGCTACAGGGAAAAACTTATTCAAAAGAAGAAAAATCAGGCTGGGAAGCAGCCGGAGAAGGCATCACCAGGAAAATTACCGGCCATAATACCCAAATGATGATGGTGAAAGTTAAGTTTGAAAAAGGCGCAATCGGGCATGTACATGATCATTTTCATACTCAGTCTTCCTATGTTGCCTCCGGAAAATTTAAAATAACCATAGACGGTAAGTTTGAAATTTTAGAAGCAGGAGACACATTTTTTGTACAACCAAATTTAAAGCACGGGGCAGAGTGTATGGAAGCAGGGGTTTTAATAGATGTATTTGCCCCGGTGAGAGAAGATTTTATATAAACATTCTTTTAACCATAGCTTTAAAAAAGGTTTTCCTGACACAGAAAATTTTCAGTATAAAGCAGGTAAGAGATATTAGTTACTAACTTGTTGTTCCAAAATTAGAATTATGAAAAAGATATTCGAACAAAGCTGGAGGTGGTACGGTCCGCAGGATCCTGTAGATTTAAAAACCATAAAGCAGGCCGGAGCCAATGGAGTGGTTACCGCTTTACATCATATTCCGGTGGGAGACGTGTGGAGTGTGGAGGAGATAGAAAAGCGGAAGAAGCTGCTGGAAGACAGCAATAATGAACATCCATTCCCACTGCATTGGAACGTGGTGGAAAGCCTTCCCGTGCACGAACATATTAAACAGGCAAGAACCGATAGGGAAAAGTATATTGAAAATTATAAGCAAAGCCTCAGGAACCTGGGCAAATGCGGTATTACTCGTGTATGTTACAATTTTATGCCCGTATTGGACTGGTTGCGAACCAATGTAAGATATCTGCTGGAAGATGGCAGTACGGCACTTCTTCATAACCTGGAAGACCTTATTATCTTTGATTTGTTTATTCTAAATCGTGAAAATGCAGAGGCAGATTATGAAGCAGGACTGGTGGAGAAAGCCAAAGCAAAACATGCTGAAATGAAGCAGGAAGAACTGGAGGTTCTAAAGAAAAGTCTACTGATGGCGCTACCTGGCGATAAAGAAGGTTTCACACTTGAAAAACTGAGGAATGGCCTGAAGGATTACGAAGGGATTTCAGCAGAACAGTTAAGGGAACATCTGGTAGAATTCCTTGAAAAGGTAATTCCCGTAGCTGAAGAAGCCGGGGTGGTAATGGCCATTCATCCAGATGACCCGCCATGGCCGGTACTTGGTCTGCCAAGAGTGGTGAGCACTGCTTCAGATTTGGATTATCTTTTTAACAAGGTTCCGCAGAAAGCAAACGGACTCACCTTTTGTAGTGGAAGTCTTGGTGCTTCAGCAAAGAATAATTTACCGCAGATTATCAAAGCCTATTTTGAACGTATTCATTTTGTTCATTTAAGATCGGTTCAGCGGGAAGAAAATTCAAGATTCTATGAAGCTAATCATCTGGAAGGCAGTGCAGAAATGTATAAACTGGTAAGAACCTTTTATGAACTTCAGAGTAAAGACGACAAGCAGCCACTTCCAATGCGGCCAGATCACGGGCATGAAATGCTGGACGATCAGGAAAAGCCTTATTATCCCGGTTATTCTGCAGTGGGAAGATTACGTGGCCTGGCGGAGTTACGCGGACTTGAATTCGGAATAATAAAAACATTAGAAAATTAATAGTTTTAAAAGATGGAAAGACATATTACTCTCGGGGAATTTATAATAGAGAATCAAAAAGATTTTCCATATGCAAAAGGAGAATTAAGTGCCCTGTTAAGTTCGATTCGCCTTGCCGGAAAAGTGGTGAATCAGGCGATTAACAAAGCCGGACTTTCAGAAATACTGGGAAAAGCCGGAAACGAAAACGTGCAGGGGGAGGACCAGGCTAAATTAGACGTCATGGCAAATGATGTTTTTATTGAGACGCTAAGGAACCGCGGAGAGATCTGTGGAATAGCATCAGAAGAACTGGAGGATTATCTGATTTTTGATGAGGATATGCATAAGGATGCAAAGTATATTGTTCTAATGGATCCTCTTGATGGCTCCTCCAATATAGATGTCGATATTACCGTAGGTACTATATTCAGCATTTACAGGAGGATATCAAAACCGGGAGAGTCGGTAAACAAAGAAGATTTTTTGCAGCCCGGTGAGAATCAGGTTGCAGCGGGTTACATCATTTATGGTACCTCTACCATTTTAGTTTACACCACGGGCAATGGAGTAAACGGTTTTACCTTTGATCCCGGAATAGGGTCTTTTTTCTTATCTCATCCCGAGATTAAATTTCCGGATCATGGGAAGATATATTCGGTTAATGAGGGCAATTATGTGCATTTTCCAACTGGTGTAAAGAAATATATAAAATGGGTACAGGAGATAGATGAAAAAGATGGGAGGCCATATACTTCGAGATATACCGGTTCCTTAGTTGCAGACTTTCATAGAAATATGTTGTTGGGAGGGATATATTTATATCCTACAGGAACAACATCACCTAAAGGTAAGCTACGTCTTTTGTATGAATGTAATCCAATGGCTTTTTTAACAGAACAGGCAGGAGGAAAGTGTACCGATGGCTTTACCAGAATACTTGAGCTAAAGCCTACGGAACTTCATGAAAGAGTACCCTTCTTCTGCGGAAATAAAGAAATGGTAGAAAAAGCCGAAGAATTTATGAGGGATAACCAGTAGAAAATTTTTCTGCAGGTAATACTGAAAATGAAGCAATTAAAGAAAGGTAAGCAAAGATTTTCTGAAATAAAGAAATTCTGAAAATCGGAAACCTTCAGTACCTGGGAGGATAAGAAACATTGCTATTTTAATTGAATAACCGGAACCTGTCGGGTGGATTCTCTGTGAAGGATGGAAGTTTTAATTACTTTATGTTGGGGTTCGGTAAAAGACTCTTTTAACCTATCTACAAGCACATTGCCCGCATGAATATGTTGCGGAATATAATTCCTTTTAATCAGTAAGTTCTATCAAAAAAAAGTTAGTAGTTAGTTGATTTTATGTAATTTACTTCAACTATTTATATATAAATTTTTTCTGAAGTTCATTAATTAAAGCACAAATCTATGGAAAAGTCCCGACGAATTTTTTTAAAATCAGTCAGTGCATTGGCTGCAGGAACTATGATTTTACCTTCCTGGGGTTTTGGCCTGGATAATCGAAAATTGAAGGTAGTATTGGTTGGTACAGGTGTTCGGGGCACCAGTTTCTGGGGAAAACGCTTAGTGGAGAAATACAGTGATAGTTTGGAATTTGTGGGATTATGCGATATAAACCCCGGTAGACTGGAATATGCAAAAAATTATATGGAAGTAGATTGTCCGACATTCCTCGACTTTCGGACCATGATCAATAGTTCCAGACCCGATCTTGTAATCGTGACCACTGTAGATGCCACACATCACGAATTTATTATTCAGGGGTTGGAGATGGGATGTGATGTACTTTCCGAAAAGCCTTTGACCACCGATGAAGATAAATGTCAGCAAATAGTTGATGCCGAGAGGAAGTACGACAAGAAACTTGTTTTAGGTTTTAACTATCGCTGGAGCCCGTATAATACTAAAATAAAAGAATTACTTTCAGAAGGTACTATAGGTAAAATTACTTCAGTAGATTTTCACTGGTATTTAAATACCTATCATGGTGCTTCTTATTTCAGAAGATGGCATGGCTTAAGAGAAAAGGGCGGGACTTTGCTCGTCCACAAATCCACACATCATTTCGATTTACTTAACTGGTGGCTGGATTCAGATCCTAAAGAGGTTTTTGCTTATGGCGATCTTGAATTCTATGGAGCCAATCATCCCTTCCGCGGAGACTATTGCAGACCCTGTACCCATAAATCCAACTGTGATTTTTACTGGGACATCACCGAAAGTAAAAGGGATATGGAACTTTACGTAGAAAATGAGCACCACGATGGATATATCAGAGATAATTGTGTGTGGGGAAAGGAGATTAATATTTACGATAAAATGTCTGCACAAATCAAGTACATGGATAATACGGTTGTGAATTATTCTCTCACTACGTATTCACCTTTCGAGGGGTGGCGTATCGCTTTTAACGGTACTAAAGGAAGAATTGAAGCTTCGCTTGATATCCCTTACAACAAGGAGATGGAGATGAGTCAGGAGGAATTGCATGCTATGGAAATGGCCCAGGGGGAGGAAGAACTCACTTATGAACCGATTGTTACCCATAAACTTTGGAACGATTTCGAAACTATTCAGGTAGGTATGGAAAAATCGGGACATGGCGGAGGAGATAAGCGTTTGCATGATCAGGTTTTTACACATCCGGATAAAAAAGATCCTTATGACCGTGCTGCAGGTTTGCGTGACGGGGCAATGTCTGTTTTGATCGGTGTGGCAGCACGTCACAGTATTGAAACAGGTAATCCAATAAGGATAGAGGATCTGACAGATATAAAATTAATGGAGTCTGGGAGAGGAGCCTGATAAGGCTTAGCTTTCATCTCCATTTAACCAATAGTCGTTTTCGTCTATTAGCTTTTTATGATGAAGAAATTTAAATTAGAAAAAACAGCAATTTTTGATCTATGTTCAGGAAAATGTTTACCTGGCCACCGAAAGTGCAGCGGATTCTTATACAAATCCAGAATATAAAACCGATTGCAGTTTTAGCTGCTTATGGGATGTTGCCTGATACAAATTTGCTGGATATGGAAATCATGGAGAACACCCTTGATAAAGTATGGAAGGTTTGGTCCTGGGAAGAAACCTGGGGCTGGGATTTCCCGATGACCGCTATGACTGCTGCCAGACTGGGGCAACCTGAAAAAGCTGTTGATGCATTATTTATAAGTTTGCATACCAAGACTTATTTAAAAAATGGTTATGATTATCAGGATGAGCGGCTAAGGCTTTATCTAACGGTAATGGTGGATTGCTTACTGCAGTAGCAATGATGTGTGCCGGTTGGGAGAGGGAAGCACAGAAAGAAATCCTGGGTTTCCGGATGATGGGAATTGTGAGGTAAAGTGGGAAGGTCTCGTGAAGATGCCGTAAGACCTTTTCTCTCAGGTAAAAGCATTTTTATTAAAAAAGAACTTTTTAATAACGATTTCGATTTCATGAGGTAAGAATAATTCATTTAATTGTAAAAAAGTTACGATTAATTGATGGATTCGTTTTTTTGTTTATATTTGTGTAATCGATTACATTTTTTGGTAATGTTCAGTTAATTTCTTAATATGTTCGGTGAACCTTTCAGGACTGTACAGGATACATAATAATCCGCTACTTGAGAACTTACTGAAAAGTGATTTTATCAAAAAAATAATTCAGAATTAACCAAGAATTAAAAAATTATGACAAACTCAGAATTTCGATACGCACATCACCCGGAAGATGTAAAAAGATACACAACAGAAGAGCTTCGGGACCATTTTCTAATTCCGGAAATCTTTAAGAAGGATGAAATCAATCTAACTTATACGATGTATGACCGTTTCATCGCGGGTGGAGCTTTTCCTGTAGATAAAGCTGTAAAGCTGGAAACCATAGATTATCTTAAATCTGAAAATTTCCTTGATCGTCGTGAACTTGGAATTATTAATGTTGGTGGAACCGGAAAGGTTACTGTAGATGGAGAGGTTTATGAACTTGGTCATAAAGAAGCCTTATATGTAGGCCAGGGAAATAAGGAAGTTATTTTTGAAAAATCCGGTAATGAACAACCTTATTTTTATCTGAATTCTGCTCCTGCCCATAAAGCTTATCCTACAAAAAAGGTAAGCAAGAAAGATGCTGAAGTGGTAGAGTTGGGAGATTCAAAATATTGTAATAAGCGTGTTTTAAACAAATTGATTGTAAATAGTATTGTTGAAACTTGCCAGCTACAGATGGGAATGACAGAGCTGGTAGAAGGAAACATTTGGAATACCATGCCTCCACATACACACAGCAGGAGAATGGAAGTCTACTTCTATTTTGATTTGGAAGAAGATCAAACCATCAGTCACTATATGGGACAACCTCAGGAAACCCGCCATATTTTCTTACAGAACCACCAGGCGGTAATTTCTCCGGAATGGTCTATTCATGCTGGTGCAGGAACATCTAATTATACTTTTATCTGGGGAATGGCCGGTGAGAACCTGGATTATGGCGATATGGATAAAGTGGCTGTAAACGAATTGAAATAGGAGAAAGTATGAAAATGTTTAGTTTAGAAGGTAAGACAGCTTTAGTAACCGGCTGTAAAAGAGGAATAGGGTTTGCCATGGCTGAAGCTTTGGCTGAAGCCGGAGCAAATATTTTAGGAGTTTCAGCTTCTTTGGAAACTGAAGGTTCTGAAATCGGTAAAGCTGTAGAAGCTAAAGGAAGAATTTTCCAGGGCTATCAATGTGACTTTTCAGATAGAAAATCACTTTATGCTTTTATAGAAAAAGTAAAATCTGAGCATTCTCAAATAGATATTCTGGTGAACAACGCAGGTACTATAATGAGGTCACCTGCCGCAGAACATTCTGATGAGTATTGGGATAAAGTGATTGAGGTAAATCAAAATGCACAATTTATTCTTACCAGGGAAATTGGAAAGGAAATGCTGAAAAGAGGTAGCGGAAAAGTTATTTTTACAGCTTCCCTTCTTACTTTCCAGGGCGGGATTACAGTACCGGGTTATGCCGCTTCCAAAGGCGCAATTGGCCAGTTAACCATGGCTTTTTCCAACGAATGGGCATCCAAAGGAGTGCAGGTAAATGCAATTGCTCCAGGGTATATTGCTACGGACAATACTCAAGCCCTTCGCGATAATGAAGAGAGAAGTGAAAGCATTTTATCCAGGATCCCTGCAGGAAGATGGGGTGAGCCTGAAGATTTTAAAGGGCCTGTTATTTTTCTTGCATCACAGGCCAGTAACTACATGAGTGGTTCGGTTATGTTGGTAGATGGTGGCTGGATGGGCAGATAAAATCAATAATTGCCAAATTTCCGGCATCGCTTAAATGTGTATTTGTATATTTCCGGAAATGAAAATAAATCACGAATAACAACCTCAAATGAAGAATAAAACATTTATAAATGATAACTTTTTGCTGCAAAACAGATATGCAGAAGAACTTTATCACAAATATTCGGCCGATCAGCCCATAATAGATTACCACAACCATTTATCTCCAAAAGATATTGCTGAAGATCGCAGTTTTGACAATATTACTCAGGTGTGGTTGGCAGGAGACCATTACAAGTGGCGTGCTATGCGTACTTTAGGTGTGGATGAAAAGTATATTACCGGAAATGCTTCAGATAAGGAGAAATTTCTCGCATGGGCCAGGACGGTTCCGTACACGCTAAGGAATCCGCTTTATCACTGGACACATCTTGAATTAAAAAGATACTTCGGAATTGATGAATTGCTTAATGAAGATTCCGCAGAACGTATTTATGAAGCTGTAAATAAACAATTGCAGCAACCGGAATTTTCCTCTCGTGGATTGCTGAAGAAGATGAATGTGGAGACAGTTTGCACTACTGAAGATCCTATAGATACCCTTGAATATCATCAAAAATTGGCAAAAAGTGACTTCAGTATTAAAATGAGTACTGCTTTTCGCCCTGATAAGGCTGTGATGATCGAGGCAGAAGGTTATAATGACTACCTCAATAAGTTGGGTGAAGTAGCTAAAATGGAGATTGATTCTTTTGAAGATCTGCAAAAAGCGCTTCGTAAGCGTATTGAATATTTTGATGCTAACGGTTTTAAACTTTGTGACCACGGTCTTAACTACGTGTCTTTCGAGAAATTAACCGAAGAAGAGATTGCTGGTATTTTCAGCAAGAGAAGGGAAGGAGAAGCTATTTCAGAATTGGAAGCTGAGAAGTTTAAGACAGCTATTTTGTTGTATCTGTGTGAGACTTACCACGAATTTGGCTGGGTACAGCAATTTCATCTTGGTGCCTTAAGAAACAACAACAAAAGAATGCTGGCACAGCTGGGTCCCGATACTGGTTGGGATTCTATTGCAGATTACAGTCAGGCGGAAAATTTATCTAAATTTCTAGATACCTTAGACGGAAAAAACAAGCTTACCAAAACGATACTTTATAATCTTAATCCTTCTGATAATGAGATTTTTGCGACCATGATCGGAAATTTTAATGATGGAAGTGTTAAAGGAAAGGTACAACTCGGTTCCGGCTGGTGGTTTTTAGACCAGAAGGATGGTATGGAAAGGCAAATGAATGCTTTATCTAACATGGGGCTTATCAGTTGTTTTATTGGGATGCTTACTGATTCCAGAAGTTTTCTGTCCTTCCCGCGGCATGAGTATTTTAGAAGAGTTTTATGTAACTTGTTCGGGGAAGAAATGGAAAGTGGCGAATTACCTGATGATATGGAGTTGGTTGGAAAAACTATTGCAGATATCAGTTACCACAATGCTAAAGAATACTTTGAATTTTAAAAGTTAGAGACAAATAATTTATAATAATCAACCAGAATAATATGAAAAAAGTAGTGACATTCGGTGAGATAATGCTTCGTCTTGCACCTCCTGAATTTTTAAGATTTTCTCAGGCAAACAGTTTTGACGTGGTATACGGTGGCGGCGAATCTAACGTGGCAGTTTCTCTTGCCAATTATGGAGTGCCGGTAGATTTCGTTACACGCTTGCCTAAGAATGATATTGGAGAGTGTGCCTTAATGGAAATGCGTAAAAGGAATGTTGGAGTAGATAAAATTGTATTTGGTGGCGATCGCCTGGGAATATACTTCCTGGAAACCGGTGCGGTTAACCGTGGTAGTAAGGTGGTGTATGATCGTGCTCATTCAGCCATAGCTGAAATTGAGAAAGGAATGATCAATTGGCAGGAAGTTTTTGATGGAGCAGATTGGTTCCACTGGACAGGAATTACTCCTGCAATTTCTCAGGGTGCGGCAGATGTATGCCTGGAAGCCGTAAAAGCTGCTAAAGATTTAGGTCTTACTGTTTCTACAGATTTAAACTATCGTGCGAAATTGTGGAAATATGGAGTGGAGCCTGAAGGCATAATGACAGAACTTACTTCTTATTGCGATATCGTTTTAGGAAATGAAGAAGATGCTGAAAAGCATTTTGGAATAAAGCCTGAAGGTTTGGACATTACTACTCAGGGTGAAAACGTAAAAGCAGAAGCTTTCTTGTCTGTTTGTCAACAGATGATGGAAAAATTTCCAAATGCAAAAAAAGTGATTACTACGTTACGTGGCTCTATTTCAGCTTCTCACAACACCTGGGCCGGAGTGCTTTACGACGGTAAAACCATGTTAAAATCTTCTGAATACAATATTACTCATATTGTGGACCGTGTGGGAGGAGGAGATTCCTTTATGGCAGGATTGATTTATGGTTTATTACAATATCCTGATGATGATCAGAATGCTTTGAATTTTGCAGTAGCTGCATCAGCATTAAAGCATACGATTAAAGGAGATGCCAATCTTGCAACTATTGATGAAGTGAAAAAATTAATGGGAGGGGATGCTTCAGGGCGTGTTTCCAGGTAACAGAAACAGAGAAATTATGGCTAAGTATACAAGATTAGAAGTAGCGTCAGTAATGAAAGAATCGGGGATGGTTCCTCTGTTCTTTCATTCTGATGTAGAACTGGGAAAAAAGGTCCTGAAAGCCTGCTACGATGGTGGAGCCCGATTGCTGGAATTTACCAGTCGTGGGGATTTTGCCTTTGAGGTATTTGGGGAGCTTAACAAATATGCTCTTAAGGAGCTACCCGGAATGATATTGGGAGTAGGATCTATAACCGATGCGGCAGCAGCGTCTCTTTATATGCAGTTGGGTGCAAATTTTATTGTAACCCCGGTTTTGAGAGAAGATATTGCTATTGTGTGTAATCGTCGTAAGGTATTGTGGTCTCCTGGTTGCGGTTCACTTACAGAAATTGCCCGCGCTGAAGAATTAGGATGTGAAATAGTTAAGTTGTTTCCTGGAGATCTTTATGGACCTAAGTTTGTTACGGGAGTAAAAGGACCCAGTCCATGGACCAGCATTATGCCTACAGGAGGTGTTTCTCCTACTGAAGAAAACCTTAAAGGCTGGTTTGATGCTGGAGTTACCTGTGTGGGAATGGGTTCTCAATTAATTTCTAAAGATATTCTGGCAAATAAAGATTTTGATAAGCTGCAAAAAACAGTAGAAGAAACCTTATCGTTGATTAAGCGACTTAAAAAATAGTGCAATAATTAATATAAATTTTTATCGGCAATGGACAATTGATCTTGTCCATTGCCGGTTTATAAGCATAAGCTTATACTATAATCTGGAACACTAAGTGAAAACGAAAAAAAGTCATACAGGAAAAGTAGTCACTTTTGGTGAAGTGTTAATGCGCTTATCCCCTACTGAAAACCGGAAATTACAGCAGGCATCAAATCTGGACTTTTTTTTTGGAGGAACAGAAATGAATGTGGCAGCTTCCCTTGCTTATTTGGGAGTTGAAGTGCAACATGTAACCAATGTTTCTAAAGATTTTGTGGGCGAATCTGCAATTGCAGCTTTACGTAAATTTGGGATTGACGTTTCAGCGGTTAAAAAAGTAGATCACCCATTGGGAATATATTTTCTCGAGGTAGGATCTGCAATGCGTTCCAGCCAGATTTCCTATAACAGACTTCATAGTTCCTTTGCCAATATTACCCCCGAGAGTGTTGATTGGGAAAATATTCTTGAAGATGCAGATTATTTTCACTGGGCAGGAATATCTCCTGCAGTTTCAGAGGGTGCTTATCAAACCTTAAAAAGAGGTTTGGAAATCGCCAGGGAGAAGAAGATCACTGTAACAACAGATCCCGCATATCGGAGTAATCTCTGGAACTATGGCCGGAAAAGTAATGATGTTTTATCAGAACTCATAGATCTTTCCTCTGTGTTTATTGGTGGTGTTAATGAAATTAACGAAATTTTGGAGTCTGATTATGCTTTTGATGAAGAAGGCTTTGTTGCTGCCAGTAAAGCACTTATTACTGCTCATCCTTCGATTAAGAAAATATTTGATAAAGTGCGGACCAGTGTAAGTTCCTCATGGCAAAAAGTTTATGGGCGTGCCTGGACCGGAGAGAAATATTTACAAAGTGAAGAACTGGAAGTAAGGGATGTTGTGGACAGGATAGGAACAGGTGATGCCTATGCAGCCGGAATATTATATGGGTTGCAATTCTTTGATGATCAACATGTACTTAATTTTGCCAATGCAGCCTGTGCTTTAAAACACACACATGTGGGAGATGCCAATCTGGTAAGTGTCGAGGAAGTGGAGGAGGTAGTGAATGGTAATGTGAGTGGAAGGATTAAAAGATAATAAATACAGCAAAAAAATAAAAATATGAGAAGTAGCATGAGTGCTTCATTTCTTGTTGTACTGGTGGCATTATTGCTGACAGGCTGCGAAAAAGATGGAAACACACGAGTGATAAAACTTGGGCATGGTCTTGATGTTAGTCATCCGGTTCATAAGGCTATGGTTTTTATGGGCGACCGTCTTAAAGAAAAGTCAGACGGAAAAATGCTTTTGGATATTTATCCGAGTCAGCAGTTAGGGTCTGAACGAGAATCCCTGGAGCTGCTTCAGATTGGAAGCCTGGGGATGACAAAAGTGTCTACCGGAGTGATGGAAAATTTTGCACCCGGACTAAAAGTATTCGGATTACCATTCCTTTTCAAAGATCGTGAACACCGTTTTAATGTTCTGGAGGGAGAAATTGGAGAACATTTCTTAAATGCCAGCATCGATAAACGGCTAAAAGGTCTCACCTTCTACGATGCAGGAAGCCGTAGTTTTTATAGTAAAACCCCGATTGATAGCCCTGAAGATCTTGAAGGGCTCAAGCTTAGGGTAATGGAAAGTCAGACCGCTATAAATATGGTGAAACTCTTAGGAGGATCGCCTACTCCTATTGCGTGGGGGGAGCTATATACCGCTCTACAACAGGGGATAGTTGATGGTGCAGAAAATAATTTACCCAGCTTTTACCTTTCAAGACATTATGAGGTATGTAAATATTTTGTCCTGGATGAACACACGGCCTTGCCGGATATACTGGTTATAGGAACTCCTGTATGGAATAGTCTTTCAGAACAGGAACAAGTTTGGTTAAAGGAAGCTGCTATGGAATCTTCAGAATTTGAAAAGGAGATTTGGCGTGAGGCAGAGCTGGAGGCACTCGAGGAAATACAGAAGGCTGGCGTAAAGGTTATCGAAACAGATAAAGATGCATTCAAAGAAAAGGTACAGCCAATGTATGAAGAGTTTAAGGAGAACCCTGAAATGAAAGAAGTAATTGAAGCTATTCAATCTTTAAATTAAATTAATGAAAACAAAAATGGATAAAACCTTAGGAGGTATTTTGGTTCTTCTAATGGTTCTAATGGTATTGTCTGTATTATGGCAGGTTTTTTCCCGTTACTTACTTGATTCGGCAAGTTCTTTTACAGAAGAATTGTCTCGTTACCTTTTTATCTGGATTGGAATTTTAGGAGCAGCATATGCTTCGGGACAGCAAACTCATTTGGCTATTGATATTTTACCTCCAAAACTGAGTCCGGTAAACAGAGTGAGGCTACGTATTGGAATTAATATTCTCATCATCCTGTTCAGCTTAACTGTTTTGGTTATAGGAGGAGGGAATCTTGTTTATGTAAATTACCTGCTTGGGCAGTATTCTGCAGCTCTTAATTTACCACTTTCTTTCGTTTACATCGTGGTTCCGTTAAGTGGCATACTGGTTATTTACTATAAAGTAAATGAAATAATTTATCCGAAAAAATATTTAGTATGATGTCAGAGGTTTTAATTCTCGTAGTATCCTTTGTTGTCCTTTTGGCGATTGGAGTTCCGGTAGCCTGGTCTATTGGTATCTCCTGTATACTCACCATCCTGGCATCTATCGATTCTTTAGCTGCCTTTACTACTGTTGCACAGCGAATGGCTACCGGTCTGGATAGTTTTTCCCTGCTGGCCATTCCGCTCTTTATTCTGGCCGGCCAAATTATGAACCAGGGAGGTATAGCCAACCGACTTATTGATTTTGCCAAAGCGCTCATGGGGGCGCTTCCAGGTGGATTAATTTATGTAAATGTAATTGCCGCTATGTTGTTTGGAGCAATTTCTGGATCTGCAGTGGCTGCCACTTCAGCGATGGGAGGAATTTTAGGTCCGGCTATGAAACGAGAGGGCTATTCAAACGAATTTGGAGCGGCCGTTAATATTACAGCGTCCACTACGGGGTTGGTAATTCCGCCATCCAATGTGCTAATCGTTTATTCCCTTGCCAGTGGAGGTGTTTCTATTGCTTCTTTATTCCTGGCAGGATATCTTCCGGGAATTTTAATGGGACTTGCTTTAATGCTCGTGGCTGCAGTTTGGATCAAAAAGAAGAAATATCCTGCTGGTGAACGAAGTAGTTTTAAACATATAATGACAACTTTTCTGCATGCCTTTCCCAGCTTACTGCTATTGGTAGTCGTAATAGGAGGAATAGTAACAGGTATTTTTACTGCAACAGAAGCTTCAGGAATCGCAGTACTATATACTTTAATACTTTCCTTTATAAACCGGGAGTTGAAGGTGAGTAGCTTATACAGTGTTTTTCTTGGGTCGGTAGGTACAACAGCAATTGTAATGTTGCTTATAGCAACATCAATGAGTATGTCCTGGGTAATGTCATATGAAAATATACCTCAGGCTGTTAGTGATAGTTTGTTAAGCCTGAGCGATAATATATTTGTAATTCTGCTTATCATCAACTTACTACTGCTTTTTGTTGGAACCTTTATGGACATGACTCCGGCGGTTCTAATTTTTACGCCTATTTTTCTGCCTGTGGTAGTTGCATTGGGTGTAGATCCTGTTCATTTCGGAATAATGATGGTAATGAACCTTTGTGTGGGGCTTTGTTCACCACCTGTGGGTGCTGTTTTGTTTATAGGGGTAAGTGTTGCAAACACAACTATTCAGAAAGTAATAAAACCCCTCTTGCCGTTATATGTGGCTATGTTTATCGTATTGCTGCTAGTAACCTTTATACCAGAAATTACCCTATGGCTTCCAAGTCTATTTGAATAATTAAAATGATATTGTAAAATGGAAAAAATAAAAAAGAAAAGCTTAAACAGAGAGACTGCAGGCATTACTAAGAAATTACCTATAAAAGTTATCCAATATGGAGAAGGGAATTTTTTAAGGGCGTTTGTAGATTATGTTATCGATAAGCTTAATAAAAAAGCCGACTTTAATGCAGGGGTGGCAGTTATTCAGCCGTTAGCCGTTGGTATGGTAGATATTCTGAATGAACAGGATGGCCTTTACAACCTTTTTATGAAAGGTATAAAAAAAGGCAAAGAAATCCAGGAACAGGAGACCATATCCTGTATTCAGAAAGGGATTAATCCGTATGAAGATTATCAGGTTTACCTCGATCTGGCAAAAGAAGAACAACTGGAATTTTTAATTTCCAATACGACTGAAGCCGGGATTGCCTTTGATGAAAATGATACTCTGGAAGGATACCCGCACAGCAGTTTTCCGGCAAAGGTAACTGCTTTGCTTTACAAAAGGTTTCAGCATTTTAATGGAGCTAAAGACAAGGGTCTTAGCATAATTCCTTGCGAACTTATAAACTACAATGCAGACGCTCTTAATGAAATCATTTTGAAGTATGCGTCGCTATGGAAACTGGAGGACAAATTCATTAGCTGGATTAAAGATCATAACGATTTTCATAATACTCTTGTAGACAGGATAGTTCCCGGGTACCCAAAGGATGATATCGATGCTTACCAGGAGAAGCTGGAGCAGGAGGATAAATTAATCGTGTCTGCTGAAGTATTTTTGTTATGGGTAATTGAAGGAGATGAGAAGCTGAAGTCTAAAATACCTTTTGATAAAATAGATGAAAATATTCTTATTGTTGACGATTTACAGCCTTACAGAACTAGAAAAGTACGTATTTTAAATGGTGCCCATACTACGATGGTGCCTTTCTCTATTCTCTATGGAAATGAAACCGTTAAGGAAACTGTAGATCATGAATTCACAGGAAAATTCATTAGTGAAGCTGTATTTGAAGAGATAAATCCTACTCTTGAACTTTCAGAAGAAGAATTAAATTCCTTTGCTGAAGAAGTTTTTGACAGGTTTAGGAATCCGTTTATTAAACATCAGCTTTCAAGCATTGCGCTTAATTCCATTTCTAAATTTAAGGTTAGAGTCCTGCCAAGTCTTCTTACTTTTCAGGAAAAGTACAATCGATTACCCTTGCGCCTTACCTTTGCGTTTGCTTGTTTAATAAGGTTTTACAAAGGGGAGTGGAATGGTGAAATTCTGCCCGTAAAAGACGATGAAAAAACCACATCTGAATTAAAACAGGCATGGGAATTAAATAACTACAATGAAATTTCGGAGAGGGTACTCAAAAATGGCAATTTTTGGGATAGAGATCTGACCGAAGTTCCACAATTGACGGAAAAAGTTGCATCTGCCCTGGAGCTTATTGATCATAAAGGGATAGAAGAAGGATTTAAGATATTTTCGGAGCGATCTGAATAAGATGAAAAAGGAGAAATTATGAAAAGTAAATTGATAAAAGTACATCCCGAAGATAATGTTGCCATTGCATTGGTAGATTTATGGCAGGGTGATACGGTAAATTTCGAGGGAGAAGATATATTTATTACAAGCGATACAAAAGCCAAGCATAAAGTTGCCATGGTAGATTTTGCAGCTGAAGATAAGATCTATATGTATGGTGTTTTGGTAGGTAAAGCTACCGAAGAGATTAGAAAAGGCGGAGTTCTAACGGTAGACAATGTAAAGCATGAAGCGAATACTGCTTATGGGAAAACAGAAACTACCGCGTGGAATGCCCCCGATATCTCCAAATGGAAAGACCGCACTTTTAATGGGTACCACAGACCTGACGGGCAGGTAGGAACAAAAAATGTATGGTTGTTTTTTCCGCTGGTTTTTTGTGAGAACCGGAACATTGAGCTCTTAAAGGATGTTTTTGAAAACGAGCTCTCTTTTCATAAATCCAGTAAGCAAAGATTATTGCTGCGTAGCCTTATTCACGGTACAGATTCTGAAGCAATGGCAGATGTCGAACCTGAGGAAAGTAGCATATTTGACAATATTGAAGTCAAATTTATTACGCACCAGGGTGGATGTGGTGGTATACGGCAGGATTCTGCTTCTTTGGCACGATTACTCGCGGGGTATATAAATAATCCCAACGTGGCCGGTGCAACCGTTTTAAGCCTTGGGTGTCAGAACCTTCAGATAGATATCTTTAAAAGTGCTTTAAAGAGAATAAATTCTGATATTCAAAAACCCTTACTTATTTATGAGCAACAGCAAATGGGAACGGTAGATGATATGATGAATACGATCATCAAAGAATCTTTTGCTGAAATTAAAAAAGCAAACCAAATTCCGAGAAAACCGGCTCCTTTATCTAAACTGAAGTTAGGGCTGGAATGTGGCGGATCTGATGGATTTTCAGGTATATCTGCAAATCCGGCTTTGGGTTATGCTTCAGATTTATTATCGGCATTAAAAGGTTCTCCAATACTTTCTGAATTTCCTGAGTTATGCGGAATTGAGCAGGAATTGGTAAACCGTTGTGTGAATGACGAAATTGCAGACAGGTTCATTTCACTTATCCGCGCATTTGAAGATTCTGCAATTGCTGCCGGTTCCGGATTTGATATGAATCCTTCCCCCGGAAATATAAAAGACGGACTTATTACAGATGCGATGAAGTCTGCCGGAGCGGCTAAAAAAGGTGGAACTTCACCTATTGAAGATGTACTGGATTATGGCGATTACGTTACCAGACCAGGCCTCAATTTACTTTGTACTCCCGGTAATGATGTTGAAAGTACAACAGCGATGGTTGGAGCCGGTGCAAGTGTAGTGGTTTTTACCACCGGCCTGGGAACACCAACAGGAAATCCTGTGGCACCTGTTATAAAAGTTTCCTCAAATTCTACCCTGGCCAGATCTATGCCAGATATTATTGATATTGATTCCGGTGGAGTGATTCGGGGAGAAAAGACTATTGAAGAAATGGGAGAAGAAATCCTTGAATATATAGTTAAAGTTGCCAGTGGAGAAGAAGAATCCAAAGCAGATCAATTAGATCAGGATGATTTTATCCCTTGGAAACGTGGAGTTTCTTTATAAAATAGAAAAAAATGGAGCCAGGAAAAAAGGTTGTACGTGCAGGAATAGTAGGATCGGGTTTTGCTGCCCGGTTCCATTTTGATGCTTTGCAGCGGGTTTATGGAGTCACAGTGGAAGTGATAGGAGCCTATTCCAGGAATACGGAGAATTTAAATAAGTTCTCAGAGGAAAAAGGGGTGAAAGCTTTTTCAACGCTTCAGGAATTAATTGCAGCATCAGATGTTCTTCATTTGTGTACGCCGCCGGTTACTCACGAACCTCTGGCTATTCAGATTTTAAAGGAGGATAAAAATGTTATCATTGAGAAGCCGTTAACCGGATATTTTGGTGACGATGAAGAAGATTTTTCAGGAGATGATTTTCCGAGGGAAAAGGGACTGGAGCAGGCCTTGCGGAGTATTAAAAATATGCTCAAGGCCGAAAAGCTGAGCAAGGGTACGATTATGTATGCCGAAAACTGGATTTATGCACCTGCCATTCAGAAAGAGCGGGAGGTCATAGAAAAAACTAAAAGTCAGATTTTATGGATCCAGGCGCAACAATCCCATTCCGGGTCACATTCGCTGGACTATGGCAAGTGGAAACGTTCTGGAGGAGGTTCCCTAATGGGCAAAGGTTGCCATCCGCTTGCCGGAGCTCTTTATCTCAAATATGTGGAAGGCAAAGCAAGGAACGGAAAATCTATTCGTCCTAAAACCGTAACCTGCAGGGTTCATGCAATTACCCGAATGCCAAATTATAAAAATGAAAAACATCTCAAAGATTCATGTACAGATGTTGAAGATTACGCTTTAACTCACATAGTTTTTGAAGATGGAACGGTTGCCGATATAGTGGCCAGCGAATTGCTGCACGGCGGAGTAAAAAATTATCTTGAAGTACATGCCAGCAACCATAGAACGGTATGTAACCTTACTCCCAATAATGCAATGCAAACCTATAATCCGGTTGAAGAAAACTTTGAAGACATTTATGTTGTGGAAAAAACCGGAACCAAACAAGGATGGTCCAGTATTTCTCCCGATGAAAGCTGGTTTAATGGTTATCAGCATGAAATGGAGGCTTTTTACAGGTCTTTGGCTTACGGCGAGCCCCTGGAAAGTAATAGCAGTCTTGCTGCAGACGTTATAGCGACTATTTATGCAGCTTATCTTTCAGCGGAAAGAAATGGAAGTGAAGTGGTAATTCCTTTATCTTAAGTCCCAAATGTTTATCTAATCACCTTTTGAAGAATTTGGAAGGAAGATTTACGGAATTCTACTAATCATTTCGGGAGACCAGGAATAATTGCGTAAATTAGAATGATTGGCTTCAGTGAATTTCCGGAAGAAAATTTTGACCTTAGCCTGGATTTTTTTGCTTGAGGTAAACTTTTCGAAGAATTAGAAAAATTCCGATTACGCTGATTTTACACTTTTTAGTACAATTCCAAAAAATAAAAATGATAAAGATGTTGAGTTTAAAAAATAAAGTAGCAGTAATAACAGGAGGAAACGGCGTGCTTGGTGGTGCAATAGCAAAGGGGCTGGCGCAAAATGGAGTAAAAGTAGGAATCCTTGGTAGAAGTAAAGATACCGTTCAAAAACGTGTAAACGAGATAAAAGCCGAAGGAGGAGAGGCTTTTCCGCTTGTTGCAGATGTCTTGGACAAAGCAAAACTACTTGCTGCCAAAGATGCCATTCTCAAAGAATATGGAACTATTGATATTCTCGTAAATGCTGCCGGTGGAAACGTGAAGGGAGCGACCATCACGCCAGATCAATCTATTTTTGACCTAGACCTGGACGATTTCGATAAGGTAAACCACCTCAATTTTAAAGGAACTGTTTTACCAACGCTTATTTTTGGAAAAGGAATGGTAGAACAGAAAAAAGGAAGTATTATAAATATATCCTCTATGGCTGCTGAAAGGGCGCTAACGCGGGTGATGGGATATGGCGCGGCTAAAGCTGCGGTAGATAATTTTACCAAATGGCTTTCCGTAGAAATGGCGCAGAAATATGGCGATGGAATCCGTGTAAACGCTATTGCTCCGGGATTTTTTATTGGAGAACAAAACAGGGATTTTCTGCTTAACAAAGATGATAGCCTTACCTCCAGAGGCCAAACAATTATTAATAATACTCCCATGAAACGTTTTGGTAAACCCGAAGAGCTTCAGGGCGTGGCGAACTGGCTGGCGGGAGACGAGGCTGCTTTCGTGACAGGTGTCGTTATTCCTGTAGATGGAGGTTTTGGTGCGTTTAGCGGAGTTTAAAAACTATAGGTCATGCGAAAATTAGGAAAATATTCATTTGGAACAGGTGATAGATTTGGGAAAGAAGGAAAAGCGCAGTTAAAAGCTGTTTTAAAGATGAGGGATTTAGGTGTTCAGGTGACACCGGTCTGGAACAAATCCAATCGCGAACATGAAACAGTGGGAACTAAACCTGCAAGTACCCGCGAAGAGGCAGACAAAGCGGTGAGCGCTTTAAATTACTCGGGAGATTACCTTGTAGATGCAGATCACATCAATTTGGAAACTGTTGGTCCATATATCCCCGTCAGCGATTTTTTCACGATAGATGTAGCCGACTTTATAGGTAAGGAAGCTTCAGAAAATGAAAAAGATAAATTTATTGAATTTTTTCAGAAGTATTTGAATGAGTTTCAGATTGAAGGTATAGAGTCGAAAATTGCCATTTCTGAAGCTCAGTTAAAAGGAATGCTGAACAATTTTCTGTTTGCGATGAAGAAAGCAGGAGAGGTTTATGATCATATTAAAGCTGAAAAAAAAGCAGATTTTTTTACTGAAGTTTCTATAGATGAAGTGGAAGAGCCGCAATCTCCTGTAGAACTTTTCTTTATTCTCGCTGCTTTGGCCTTTTATAAAGTGCCGGTGAATACTATTGCTCCAAAATTTACCGGAGAATTTAATAAAGGTGTGGATTACCGCGGAAATTTGGAACAGTTTCAAAAAGAATTTGAAGAAGATCTTTTAGTGCTGAAATTTGCCAAAAAAGAGTTTGGACTTCCGGATAACCTGAAACTAAGCGTGCATAGCGGCAGCGATAAATTCTCTATTTACCCGGTTATGCAGAAACTTATTGGCAAACATGATTCTGGACTGCATTTAAAAACCGCCGGCACTACCTGGCTGGAGGAGTTAATAGGTTTGGCAGAAAGTGGAGGTGAGGCCTTCAATTTTGCAAAAGATATTTATACTGAAGCGTTAGAACGTTATGATGAGCTCACCAAAGATTATGTTTCTGTACTTTCTATAGATCGTGATAAACTTCCGGCTGCAGATAGCTTCAAAAACGGAAAGGAGTTTGCAGATGCTTTACGTCACGACCAAAAGTCTGATGCCTATAATGCCAATTTTCGGCAATTATTACACTGCGCATACAAACTTGCCGCTGAAAAGGAAGATTTTCCGAAGTTATTGGATAAGTATCGCGAAAAAATTGAAGAAAATGTCACTTTCAATCTTTATGAAAGACATTTGAAGCCACTTTTTTCTTAAGATGAACGAATTTTTTCTGAAAAACACAACTTAAGCTTGTTTTTATAAGGTGAAGTTGTGTTTTTCAGGTAGCAATTTTTATTTCTGCTATATCAGGAACACGTTGGTTACCAACATCTAAAAGATATAACTATTAAAATATTACAGTTTTTAGTAATGTGCTCTGCGTAGAATTTTCTTTAATATTCTACAGATGTTCCAATCAGTGCTTGGGGTAATTAATAGTAAAAAGTAACCTGCTGACATTCGGTTCTTAATTTTTTTTATCTTTATGCCCTAGATGAACAATTTGAATTTCCCCAAATTCCACGAAATTGAACGACTTAAGACACTTTTGTCGTACAATATTTTAGATACTCCCTACGAAGAAGACTTTGACGGACTCGTCAAACTTATTTCCATAATTTGTGATGTACCTGTTGCTATAATCTCTATGATAGATGATCAAAGGCAGTGGTACAAAGCCAAAACAGGTATAGATTCGTCTGAAATGCCGATAAAGGAAACCTTTTGCCAGTACACCGTGGTACAGGATGAGCTTTTGGAAATTCCCGACGCAAGGCTGGATGAGCGTGTAAAAAATAATCCTCACGTAACCATAGAAGAGGGAATCCGGTTTTATGCGGGTATGCCTTTAAAGGCCTCCAATGGTCATAACATAGGCACGGTTTGCGTTGCTGACAGTAAGCCAAGAACACTTAATAAAAATCAAAAAACGGCTCTCAAATTATTGACGAATCAGGCTATGCTGTTGCTTGAAACCCGCAAGAAAAATGTGAAGTTGGGCGATGAACTGGAATTTCAGCTGGAACAAAAAATCAAAGAAAACCAGCGTCAGCTCCTTTACCAGGAAACACAGTACAACAATCTTCTTAAAGCTATAAGAAAATCCAGTGGCGTTATAGAATTCAATCCCCATGGCGTTATTGAAAGGGTGAATACGCATTTCCTCAATATTGTTGGATACGGTAAAGAAGAACTGGTAGGTCAACACCACTCTTATCTTTTAGGTGAAGAAGAAAAGGAAAATGATGAGAATTTTTGGAAGTCCCTTCGGCATGGAAAATTTAAATCGGGACGTTTAAGAAGAAAGCATAAAAATGGCAGTACGGTTTGGATCCAGGCCACTTATAATCCCATTCTTGATCTGGATGAAAACGTGATTAAAGTGATCAAGATCGCAACTGATATTACCCAGGAAATACTGGCAGAAAAAGCCCTGCTTCAGGCGAAAGAGCAGGCAGAAGCTTTAAATATCCAGAAGGATAACTTTATTGCCAATGTTAGTCATGAGATACGTACTCCTATCCACGCTATATTGGGATTTACTGAGCTTTTACTGGAACAGGAGAAAGATAATTTAAGAAAGTCCTATTTGCAATCGGTAAAAACAGCAGGGGATAATTTACTATTTATAATTAATGATATTCTGGATCTTTCCAAATTGGAAGCAGGAATGATACACCTGGAAGAGGAACAATTTAATCTTCAGCAGGTTGTGAAAAATGTTTTTGCCATTCTTCATTTAAAAGCACACCAAAAGAAGATAAAATTTGAT
This sequence comes from Autumnicola lenta, assembly GCF_031846515.1. Lineage (NCBI taxonomy): Bacteria > Pseudomonadati > Bacteroidota > Flavobacteriia > Flavobacteriales > Flavobacteriaceae > Autumnicola > Autumnicola lenta. The sequence goes on along the minus strand of NZ_JAVRHO010000001.1, from coordinate 82,869 downwards.
TTCCATATAAATTCCGGTGTTCCCCTGGATCTAAAAGGAGATAAGAACAGATTAAGCCAGATCCTCATCAATTTTTTGAATAATGCCCTTAAATTCACTGCGGAAGGTGGTGTGGATCTAAAGGTCGAATTAATTAAACTTGCGAATAATGAAGCCGTACTTAAATTTAAGGTAAGAGATACGGGAATAGGAATTCCTCCGGAAAAACTTAAAGTTATATTTGAACGATTCTCACAGGCTGAAGAGAGTACTTTTCGTAAGTTTGGAGGGACAGGTCTGGGATTAAATATCTCAAAACATCTCATTGACAGGCAGGGAGGCACTGTGGAAGTTAGCAGCGAACCGGGAGAAGGATCCTGTTTTACCTTTACCATTCCATTTAAAATTGCTGAAAAGGAATTTCAGGATCATACCGTTACAGGAGTAGCAGCGACTAGCTTTCAAAAACCCGCAAAAATATTGTTGTGTGAAGATAATGAACTTAACCAGAGGCTTATAAGAGCGATCTTACAGGAAAAAGGTCATGAAATCGATATGGCGGAAAACGGCAATAAAGGCGTTCAGCTGGCGAAAGAAAGGGAATACGATCTGATTTTAATGGATATTCAGATGCCTGAAAAAGATGGCTATCAAACTACAGAAGTGTTGCGTAAAGATTTAAAAATTGTCACACCTATTATAGCGCTCACTGCTAATTTCATGTTAGCAGAAAAAGAAAAATGTCTTCGTGCAGGAATGAACGATTACCTTTCGAAACCCTTCACCAGGGATGACCTGCTGGCAAAAATAAATGAATGTTTAGGCAATAATGGCAACTCCGGGAATTATGAGGGAAATCAGGAAAAATCAGATGCAGGTCTTTCCTTTGAAACCCTTGAGGAAATGTCGGGAGGAAATAAAGATTTTGAAAAGGAAATGTTGTCCTTGTTTGTGAAGCAGGCTTCAGAAATGTGGAGTCAGCTGGAATCAGCTTATGAAGAAAGGGATCTCCCCGCGATTAAAGCTACAGCTCATAAATTTAAAACTTCATTTGGAATAATTGGTGCAGATCAATATTATTTATATCAGCTTGAAAATGTGGATAAAGAGAAGCTATCAGATGAAAAGCTGGATATTACCTTAACGAGATTTAAAGATCAACTTCAGCAAATTTTACAGACAGTAAACACCAAACTAAAATCATACTTATGAATATTCTGCTTGTAGAAGACGATGAGATGCTAAGAAAATCACTCGCTTTCTTTCTAACATCCAAATCTTATAAAGTAATTGATTTTGAGAACGGACTTGATGCCATTTCCTGTTTAAATAATAAGGGCGGCGAAATAGACCTTGTGATCACAGACCTTAATCTTCCTTTTGCCGGGGGACAACAGGTGATAAACGCTACCCGCGAGATTCTTGCAAAAGAAATTCCTGTTATTGTCCTAACGTCTTCCGGTGTAGAGTCTACAGAACTGGAAGTATTTGATTTGGGTGCGAATGAATTTATTACCAAACCATTTAGCCCTCCTGTTTTGCTGAAGCGAATGGAAAAATTGCTTCCCAAAAATTAGCTTTATTTAAGTATGATTAAAATTGAAATTTAGTTGATCGCTTTATCTCCCCAATATCAGTTCAATTACTATCAATTGGAGACTGTTATCTATTGGGCGATAATTGTTATTTTCGGCATTGCACTTTTTTTTCTGGGACTTACCTTAAGCAAGAAGCTTAGACGGATAAAAGAATTAAAGTGCAGACAGGCACTTCAAAAAAGGATAGACAGCTTATTGTTCGAAATGTTGTTTACAGATATACCTGTAGAGGAGGTAGTAAATTCTCCTGAATTTCAAAAAAATCTTCAGTCTGTACTTTTTCAGCGGGTTACCATAAAAGCCATTATTGGTCTGCATCACAACTACAGCGGAAACTACAGTAAGAAACTGGAACAATTTTATGCCGAATCAGGACTTGCCAGTTACTCCCTTAAAAAATTAAATTCCTCTCAGTGGCCGCATGTAGTGGAAGGAATACGCGATCTGTCGAGCCTGAATTATCAAAAAGCCTATCCCAGGATAGTTTCACTGCAAAACCATAAAAGTACCTTTGTACAAACAGAAGTCCTGTTGGGAATGATAAAATTGAAGGGGATCGCTGAAATTTTAAAATTCAGGAATAAGAGTTTATATTTAAATGACTGGGTACAGAGCAACATACTTTTTTCGGTAAAGAAACACCGAATTAGCGCTCCAGACGATCTTTCAGATTTACTGGAAAGCAAAAATAACTCAATTGTACTTTTGGCTATCAGGCTGATGAATTACTATAAAAAGGCAGAACATTATGATGCTCTATTGGTATTTTATCAGCAAACGAAAAACCTTCAGCTAAAGAAAGAAATTGCACTGGTACTAGAAAAAACCGAATACATAAATTAACATGACAGGAATAGCATCTATTGATTTATTTATTACTGTATTCAATTATCTAATACTAATATTTGCAGTTCTCGTGATGTCGTCATACATCATTTTGGCAATAATTTCCTCGGTTTCTTTAAAGGAATACCTTCGGGAAAACCGTTTTGTCAATTATAATGCGTTGCTGTCATTGGAAAGTGCACCACGGGTTTCTTTAATTGCCCCGGCCTATAATGAAGGAAAGACCATTGAAGAAAATGTAAAGTCTCTGCTGGCCATTAACTATAATAACTTTGACGTGATTGTGGTTAACGACGGTAGTAAGGACGATTCTATTCCTGTGCTAATTAAAGCTTTCGACCTGGTAAAATCATCTAGAGAGTACCATCCCCAGATTTCCACAAAGGAAGTTAAGAATATTTACACTTCTACCAATTCCGCTTTTTCGAAGCTTATTGTAGTCGATAAAATGAACGGAGGAAAGGCTGATGCTCTAAACGTAGGAATGAACGTTTCTAAAAACCCTTACCTGGTTTGTATAGATGTAGATTGTATTATGGATAAAGATGTGCTGCTGAAGTTGGCTAAACCTTATCTCGAACAATCTGATAAAAGGGTCATTGCCACCGGCGGGGTGGTGAGAATAGCCAATTCCTGTGTTATAAGATCTGGAAAACTAGTAGAAGTAAAGGCTCCCGATAATTTCCTGGCCAGGGTACAGGTAATTGAATATTTGCGCGCATTTATACTGGGAAGAATGGCCTGGAGTAAGCTCGACGGACTTTTAATTATTAGTGGCGCCTTTGGAATGTTCGATCGTGAAATTGCTATGAAGAGCGGTGGTTATGATACAAATACTGTAGGAGAGGATATGGAACTTATAGTCAGGATGCGTCGGTATATGATTGATCACAAGCAGCCTTATGCCGTACAATATATTCCCGACCCTCTTTGCTGGACAGAAGCGCCAGAATCTTATAAAATCCTGGGAAAACAGCGTAGCAGATGGATGCGTGGAACTATTGAAACTCTTTGGACTCACAGGAAGATGATGTTTAATCCGAAGTATAAAACTCTGGGACTCCTGAGTTACCCTTACTGGCTGTTTTTTGAATACTACGCCCCGCTAATTGAATTTACAGGATTGGTAATCACTATAATTCTAGCAGCGTTGGGAATTATAAGCTGGACCTTTTTCTTTCTGTTCATTTTGCTGGTGTATTCTTTTGCAGTGTTATTTTCTATGATAGCACTATATTCTGAAGAAGCTACTTTTAAGCGCTATGAAACTTTGGCTGATTTGAGAAAATTGGTCGCAGTAGCATTTCTGGAACCAATAATTTTTCATCCTTTTACTGTATATGCCGCTCTAAAAGGAAACTGGGAAAAAATAAGCGGAAATAAAGGCTGGGGAGATATGACCCGAACCGGGTTTGATAAAAGACCGCAATAAAATTGTCTGAATAGCACATATCTGCTTTACACAAAAAAATCTGCTGCCCGAATTGTCAATTTTCGGCAACTATTATACAACGTATACAAAAGAGCTGCTGAAAAATGCTTTTTCCGGGGGATGGTTGGATAAACCCTTAAAGGGAACCACTTCTTCTTACAAAAGATTTTCTATAAAATTTAGTCTCTCTCCAGAGTATAAAACTCGTAAGAAAACTCAGGTTTATTTGTATATTTTGAACTTATTTCAAAATATTATTTATTTTAATGAATACTTCCTCAAAGATACCTGTTGTTCCAAATAAATTTCTTCTGCCATTTATTCTCATCACTTCTCTCTTTGCGCTCTGGGGTTTTGCAAATGCAGTAACGGACCCCATGGTGCAGGCTTTTAAAAAAGTTTTGGAGTTAAGTAATTCTCAGGCGGCATGGGTGCAAATGGCGTTTTATGGCGGATATTTCTGTATGGCACTTCCGGCAGCGCTCTTTGTGAGGAAATATTCTTATAAAACCGGTGTTCTAATTGGCTTGGGATTATATGCTGCAGGGGCACTTTTATTTTATCCAGCGGCCACATCAGAACAATTCTGGTTCTTTTGCCTTGGTTTATATGTTTTGACCTTTGGTCTCGCTTTCCTGGAAACCACCGCAAATCCTTATATACTTTCCATGGGACCGGCGAAAACTGCAACGCAACGGCTAAATCTGGCGCAGGCTTTTAATCCAGTAGGATTGTTGGCCGGATTACTGGTTGCCAAGTTTTTTATTCTGGATAAGTTACGATCAGATGATATTGCGAATTATTCTCAGTTAGAGGAGGTACAGAAAACGATTATAAGAACAACAGATTTAATGATTATCCGCGATCCTTATGTTGGACTGGGTCTTGTGGTACTTATAGTCTTTATTCTTATTGTCGTGAACAAGATGCCACAAGCGAAAGAGGATGGAGGTATTCCGCCATTATCCGAAACCTTTTCGGCCTTAGCCGGGAACGAGCGTTTCTATTTCGGGGTATTCACGCAAATTATGTATGTTGGCGCACAAATTATGTGCTGGACCTACATCTATCAATACGCCGAATCTATAAATATCTCCAGTAGTGTGGCAGCCAATTATCAGTTGTCTGCATTTGTGCTTTTTACAACGGGACGTGCCATAGGGACTTATCTGTTAAAATTTATGAACCCGGGGAAACTTCTGGGGATTTTTGCTGTTTTGGGTGTGCTGAGTTGTACAACAGTGATTTTCGTTGAAGGAACAATTGGTCTTTACAGCCTTGTAGCTACTTCTTTATTTATGTCTGTTATGTTCCCCACCATTTATGGTATAGCACTGGAAGGTTTAAAAGAGGAAGAATCTAAAATAGGAGCTGCGGGATTGGTAATGGCTATTGTGGGTGGCGCATTAATGCCGAAATTGCAGGGAATGATCATAGACCTTGGAGGTGCTGCTGTAGACGACTATGATATTCTAGGTGTTTCTGAAGTCAACTTTTCCTTTATTTTACCTGTGCTGTGTTTTGCTGTAATTATGATCTATGGTTTTTGGTCCTCAAGGCAGAAGATTGATATTCAGGATTAAACCGTTATAATCTTCATTAAGAAAAAATAAAACTGAAGTCTCCTGGGAAATTTTTAAGACGCTTAAAGCACTGTTCCGGGATTTTCTATCTTAATACACTTTTCAAAAATTTTGAATTAGCGCGTCCATCTTAAAGATGTAATTATTAGGACAATTTAAAAGGAGATGTATGATTTCGATTATTTTTTTTGTAGTATGAGCAATATAGTATCTCTTGCACTGATATTATTAACAGAAATTCTATAATTTTATTTCAAACCAATCATCGAATTATGAGTAATTCAAATTATTCTCAAATTAGCGAACTTTTACATCAGGAAACCTATTTAGGTAACGGAGAGCTGAAAACCTGGAATGGTAAAAAAGATGAAGTGCATTCCACTATTTCTTCAACTTCTGAATATAGTAAAACTTTATTGGGCACTGTACCACATATGGATGAAGCCACGGCTTTGGAAGTTCTGGATCATGCATGTAAGGCTTTCGACAAAGGCAAAGGAACCTGGCCGACAGCGAAGGTTTCATTCAGGATTAAGTGTATGGAAAAGTTTGTGGAGCAGATGAAAACCAAACGCGAGGAAGTGGTGAAACTGCTTATGTGGGAGATTGGAAAGTCTTTACCAGATTCAGAAAAAGAATTTGACCGTACTGTAGAATATATTTACGACACCATAGAAGATTATAAACAGCTGGACCGCAATAGCGCTAAATTTTCCAAGCGGGATAACGTAAATGCGCATATTCGCCGTGGTCCATTAGGAGTTGTGTTATGTCTTGGACCATATAATTATCCCCTTAACGAAACTTTTGCTTTACTCATTCCCGCAGTGATTATGGGCAATACGGTGATTTTTAAACCCGCCAAGCATGGGGTACTGCTTTTATCCCCGTTATTGGAAGCGTTTAGAAACAGTTTTCCTCCGGGAGTGGTGAACGTGATTTACGGCAGGGGAAGAGAAGTGGCTGCGCCAATTATGAAAGATGGTAGGATTGATGTTCTGGCGTTAATAGGAAACAGCAAATCTGCTATCGCCTTACAGGATCAGCATCCGCATAAAAACAGGCTGAGACTCGTTCTGGGTCTTGAAGCAAAAAATCCTGCAATTATTCTTCCCGATGCAGACCTGGATTTGGCTATTGCGGAATGTATCTCGGGAACTTTATCCTTTAATGGACAGCGTTGTACTGCACTTAAGATTATTCATGTTCATGAAGATATTCGAGAAGAATTTAATAAACGTTTTGCTCAAAAAGTAGACGAACTTAAATTCGGAAATCCGTGGGAAGAAAAAGTACAGCTTACTCCGCTACCAGAACCCGATAAACCACAATATATCCAGGAGTTAATTACAGATGCCAAAGAAAAAGGTGCCGAAATCCTCAATGCTAAAGGTGGACAGGTTTCTGAAAATTATATTTTTCCGGCGGTTCTTTATCCGGTGTCCAAGGATATGCGGGTGTATCAGGAAGAACAATTTGGACCTGTAATTCCAATAAAACCGTTTAATTCTATTGAAGAATTACTGGACGAAATTGCCGACTCAAATTACGGCCAGCAGGTAAGTTTGTTTGGAAAGGATATTGAGCAGATTGCTCCGCTTATTGATACGTTGGTAAACCTTGTTTGCAGGGTGAATTTAAATAGTTCCTGCCAGAGAGGACCAGATGTTTTTCCATTTACAGGAAGAAAAGATTCTGCTGTAGGGACGTTGAGCGTCCATGATGCGCTAAGATCGTTCTCCATACGAACATTTGTTGCTTCCAAGGACAATCCTTATAACAACGATATCCTACAGAAATTGCTGGCGAGTAAAGAATCTAATTTTGTAAATACCGACTATATTCTGTAACTCTAAAATTTCTTCAGTAATTTTTAGCTGAAGAAATTATATCATAAATTATTTAATACCGGAAACTGAAGGGCGATAATTGCCATTTTCAGCTTCCGGTTTTTTTTGCTGAAAAAGAAACACTGAAGATTTCAGTTTTTGTTGGTTTTCTTCTGAAAATATTAGGGGTGCTTACTGGTGCGAAGATCCTGATACAGTTGCTCACTGCTATTCCGTATTTTGCTGATTTGTCTTTTTTGTATACCGATTTTGTAATTGGGTATTTGCACTGGGTCTTCCTTTGGCGCTGTAAGCATCGCGATATTCGCCTATTTTCAGCATTTTAAGCTAAGGAAGCTCCCAAAACCTATATTTTCGCTCTATTTCACCGGTTTTGTGCTTTCAAAAGCCTTAATTTTCTATAAAGGAGCTTTGATGTGGCTTGGATTGCCTTTTTTAAGGAATATTTCTCGCTTTTGGTGCTTGTAAGTTCTTTAATATTAGTTTCAGTAGGAATATTGACATTAAAAAATATGCGTTCCTGAGATGACAGGTTTAAAATGGCAATTTTCGGCCTGCAGCAGATAGTTCTGTTTAGTGTTTTCTGTAGAAGGACTTCAGGAATTGTTACAGCTTTCTCTTTTTTCTAAATCCTTATAGGCGGAAAGGTCATTAACCGGGAAAAAAGGGAGCCGACGATTCGGTAGAGAACTAAAAGGAGTTCTTGCTGGCCTTGTTCCTTCTTTAACATTAATCATTTTCATTACTAAGGAATAAGCCACTATTAATACTACGAGTATTTCAAGAGCACCAACTAGATAAATATATGTCAATCTGTTCTCTTTATTTTTGGTTTTGGACCAAATTGTTATCGGCGCAAAGTTGAACTATTATTCCTGTCTCGTTTGCCGTTTTTGGACATATTTATCATAGAAATAACACGATTTTAGCTTTATATAAGTATTATTTTTTCATCTTAGATTAAGACTCTTGGCCCGTCTTTGACATTAGATAAGCTGAATTAAAAATAGAAATAGATTAGATATTTAAATGAAAGAGTTGAATCTAATAAAATTAAAAATTAAAAATACAAGATGGGAATTTCTGTAACTGCTTTACCCGTAGAGGATATTATTAAAGATCTTTCGCAACAATGGGAGATACCAATAAATAACGACAGTGGAGAATTAACTATTAAAGTGCCGGAAGTACTTGGAGAAGGTTTTATTCAAGGGACAAGTTTTGATTCCGGAATCGGGGTTATTGAATATGACTGTACTTTTTTTAACGATTATGAAATTACATTTATAAAGAAAGAAACTCACCCCCTTAAGTTTATTTTTTGTTCAGAAGGAGAGGCAGATCATGGCTTTAATGAAGATAATGACAGGCATACTATAGAGACCTATCAAAATGTAATAGTTTCGAGCAGTGGCGAAAACGGTCATCTTCTTAAATTTAAAGCTAATAAAAAAGTACATGTAACCAGCATAGAGATCATGCGAAGTATTTTCAATCGTCGGGGAAATCATCATTACAAAGGAATTCCGTCAGATTTAAAAACTTTATTTGAGGACTCTGTAGCAGAAAAAAAGTTTTTCTACCAGGGTCACTATAGCATGAGATCTGCAGATATTGTTGAGGAAATAAATCAAAAAGAACTCGATGGTTTTTTGAGGTCACTTTTTGTTGAGGCAAAGCTCTATGAGATGCTAACACTTCAAATCCGCCAATATAAAGATGATAACCAGGGAGGTAACCTTCCACAGATCCTTAGGAAATCTGATGTAGACAAAGTGGAAAGAGCCAGCAGGATAATTAATGATGGCCTAAATGAAAATTACTCTGTAGAGCATCTGGCGAAAGAAGTAGGGACCAACGTAAATAAACTTCAGGAAGGTTTTAAACATTTATATGGACTCACTGTAAATAAATATGTACAACAGGTAAAATTGGATGCCTCCAAGGAAATGCTGGCGACATCAGATCATAATATATCTGAAATTGTTACTGCAATAGGTCTTAATAACCGGAGTTATTTTTCTAAAATTTTTAAAGAAAGGTATGGCGTAAGTCCAAGGTATTTTCTGAAATTGTATAAGGACAAAGGGGAAGAGGATCTTAAAGATTAGAGTTTTTTATCTTTCTTCTTCTGATTTTGCTTTGCTGGTATCTTTGTGCTGCTGATTCCCTTCGTTTCCCTGCTGTCTTTTCTCCAGAGAGTTCAGAAGCGATCCATGCCCGTAGATAATTGCAATGTCACCTTCCTTAACTTCTGTTGTACCTGTCGGGGCTCCTGTAAATTCTCCATTAGCCCTTTTTATGCCTAGCACCAAAAGGCCTTCTTTGTCGAGTTCTAAATTATGAAGACATTTTCCTGTGATCCAGTGTGATTCTAAAGCTTTTATTTCTGTCACCCGGTAGTCTCCTTCTAAGTTTAAAAGGTTATAATAATCCCTTACATCCAGCTGGGTATATTTGTTTAGCGCTTTATTAATTAGAACCGACAAATTTTTGTCAACCCATTTACTTTGAGTCAGGAAAATAAGGAGGATTAAACCTGAGAACAGCACCAGTACTTCAAGAGAAAGAAAACCGGAACCTTCGAGTGAGATAAAACTGAAGATAGCTGAAGATACAGTAGTGATTATTCCGGCGTTTCCAAGAAAAATCAGGAGTGTTAAAATTTTTCTTCTAACAGGATGGTTTACGACCATTTCTGACTCTTTTGTCGTAAAGCCGACTCCCATAAAGGCAGAGCGAGCCTGGAATTTTGCCGTTTCTTTGGACATTCCCGTGTGAATCAGTGCTAACGTAGCTATACGCGTAGCCAGAATCGACAGGGAAATGATTATTAATAAAGAAATAATTGCTGTCACCTAAATTATTTTATAGTGAAGTAAGATAAAAAGAATTACATAAAGAAGCAGGATGGGACAGGGAAAGCGGTTTGAGAGACAACAGTTTTTATTTCACCCAGAATTCGTCTTCCCATTCTTCAGCGGTTTCACTTTCCTGGTGGATTTCTTCAATTTTTGCTAATTGTGCAGGAGTTGCAATTTCCTGTATTTCCTGAAATAAAACACGCTCTTCAAATCTTATGTGGCTTTGAAGTTCCTCTTCAATTGCCTGCAAAGCAGACTTTATTTCTACTTCTTCGTTAAATAGATCTTTCAGCCTTCGGTGTTCTGTAATTGCTTTTTTTACCAGATCATTTTCCTCGCCAAGAATTGGAAAGATGTGTTGTTCTTCAGCATCAAAATGAGGAATCAGGTGATGTTGCCAGAACCAGTCGGTGTAATTTTTTATCCGTTCAAGATCAATATTTTTTTTAAAACCTTCTCTTAGTTTCCAGGAAAGTAATAATCCGTAATGGTGTTGCCGGCTAAGAGGTATTAAGGCTTTATGGCGTTTAAGTGGCTTTTTCATGGTTTCTTTTACTGGTTGATAAAATAGGTAATGCTGTCGTGAAATTCAACACAAATTACCTAAACCTTAGTTGGAAATTTCCAGATTAATTGCTGCCACTGTTTCTTCATTATCTACGCCCAGTCCTTCCTGCTGGTGAACCATAACCCCATTTTTGTCGAAGACGCTTAAAATGTTGGAATGTGAGAAATCTATGGTTGATATTTGCTTATAGCTCACAGCAAGCACAGCAGCAAATTCCCCGTTGTCTCCGGGAGTTCCTCTTAGGAACATCCATTGGTTGTCTTGCATAAAGTTTTCTTTGGAGAATTGCTTTAATCGCTGAGGTGTGTCTGTTTCAGGATCTATGCTTACCATTATAAATTTTACATTTTCGAGATTTTTTTCAGCTACTCGTTTTTTAATATTCCTCATATCTGCAACCACTCTGGTTCAGGCAGCCTTGCAGGATGTATAGATCATCACCATAACAAGAACTTTTCACTGTAGATCCTTCAGTTCAATCTGTTCGTTGTTTCAAAGTGGACCTTACCAGGCAACAAATAGCAGATCTAACCGGTCTTAGGGTTGAAACCGTGATAAGGGCAACAAAATCCCTTCAGAAGAAAGGGGAATTGAAAATTTTACAGCGAAAAGTCTATAGACAATAGGTTAAGAAGGCTTTATACGGATCGGTACGCCACTATAACTGATATACCTGTTTCTGCTTAAAAAAATGTTATAATTTCTGTCTAAAAACCTTTACCTGAATTTTTCTGCTATATTGAATAATCAAGATTTTTAAGTACATCAATAAGTAATGATCGACGTAAATGAACCATCGGGATTCCTGATATGTCTTCTAATCCTGTTTTGTGCAGTTTTGCTAAGGTATTTGCTGGCTGCAGGATTTTTCTATTACTACTATTTTGTGTGGAACTCGGGCAGGTTTCAGAAAAGAGTTTTAAGTCGCAGAAAGTTAAGAAGAGATCAGCTAAAGAAGGAAATTGGCTGGAGTGTCATTTCTTCGGCGATATTTGCCATTTTTGGGGCATGGACGTATTGGCTTTGGCAGAACGGATATACAGCCATCTATCTAGATCCTGCTGAATTTGGATATTGGTACCTTCCGGTGGGTCTTCTGGTGATTTTGTTTATTCACGAAACCTATTATTACTGGGTACACAGGTGGATGCATCATCCTAGAATATTTAAAAAAGTACACAAAGTTCATCATGACAGCCTTACACCAACTCCGTGGACTGCTTTTTCTTTTCATCCATGGGAATCTTTCCTGGAGGCTTTAATTTTACCTGCAATTCTTCTTCTAATTCCTGTTCATTTTGCTGTCCTGGGAGTATACCTGTTGTTAATGACCTTAAGTAGTGTTATAAATCATCTGGATATTGAAATTTATCCTGAATCTTTTCAGAATAGCAAATTCGGAAAGCTTTTTATTGGAGCAACCCATCATCATTATCATCATGAAGAATTTCAGACAAATTATGGACTCTATTTTACTTTTTGGGATAAATGGATGAAGACTGAAAGTTCCAAAATGAGAATTTCAGAAGAAAAGCGGAAATTAGAGTAGGGGATATTCTTGAACCTCCTCTTTAATGCAGACAGACATATCTTATTCATATTGGGTTTAATAAGAGCCGACCTTGATTTTGCCAATTTTCACTTTTTTATTTTTGCTCCAGGCTTGCAGATTTGATGTGTAATCTGTCACTTCCGGGCATCTTCATGAATCCTGGATTTTTTTCTTATACAGCTCTGCTATAATAAAAAGCAGAGCACATATCAGCTTTTTATTGTTTTAGTAACAATTGTTTGGGATGTGATTAACGCCAGATGCGTACTGCTTTTTCTAATTTAGAAATAGTGTAAAAAACGGGTAACCCGATAATCAGTGGATTACGAAATTTTTACAATAAATTTTTTTATTAACCATTCTAAATTTATTTAAACATGTTTTATCACGACGGAAAATTACAGTACGATGTAAAAGTCGACAAACCTAATCCACAATTTGCAAAGATGTTGCAGCAGGCAATCGGCGGCATAGAAGGAGAAATGAAGGTATGCCTGCAATATCTTTTCCAGGCCTGGGGAGCCAGAGGACCTGAAAAATACAGAGATATGCTTCTGGAAACAGGTACAGAGGAAATAGCTCATATTGAATTGCTGGCAACAGCAGTGGCACTAAATCTTGAGGGGGCGACCAACGATTTAAAGGATGAAGCTGCAAAAGATCCATTTATGGAGCAAATTATGGGCGGAGCAAGTGCCAGGCACATACTTTCCAGTGGAATGGCTGCAATGGCAGTAGATAGTAATGGAGTTCCATTTAATGGCTCCTGGGTGGTAGGTACAGGAAACCTTGCTGCCGATATGTACGCCAATGTAATGGCAGAATCTGCAGGTAGAGTTCTCGCCACAAGATTATGGAAATCAACTGACGATAAGGGAATGAAAGATATGCTGTCCTTCTTAATTGCGCGAGATACGATGCACCAGAATCAGTGGCTCGCGGTGCTGGAGGAACTAGGTGGGCCGGAAGGAGTGCACCCAATCCCGAATAGCTTTCCTCAGGAAAAGGAAAATCAAAACTTCAACTACAATTTCCTTTCCACCCATATAAATGGTGATTCCAAAGCACATGGTAGATGGAGTGAAGGCAAATCCATAGACGGAAAAGGTAGCTTTTCTTTTGAAAAAGCAACTCCCCAGGGACGTAAACCAGATTTAGGAGCTGCGCATCCTGCAGGGTTTGCCCAAAAGGAACAAATGATGGAAAACGATTCTTTTATAAAATCTGCATTTAAGAAAATAAAGGAATGATCTGATGTTCAGGAATTATAGACTAGAATTCAGTCTAAAACTAAAAATGCCCGAATTTTTTTCGGGCATTTTTAGTTCTTTATATTTAAAAGGGATCTAAAACTTCCTGTTTATCTCTCTTTTTTCTATTACATCTTCCCAGGCCCAGCCATCTTCTTTAACAGATCCCGCTAAATATTTTCTTCGGATCCCGGATTCCTCAAGGATTTCTTTATGTTTTTTATCTGAAGTTAATTCAGAAAAATTAAGATCATCTGAATAGTTGAATGGTGGAGCATCATCTGTAGGTTGAACGTAAGAGGAGCTTAAAATGTCCAGGTAAGAATTTAAAGATTTCTTCAGGATTTTCCAGTTGTAAGCTTTGTCAGATTTATCAATCTCATAGACTTCCTGAATAGTTACAACTTCATCTAAAATAGCCATACATAGCGGTGCTGAATACTTTAATTCGTTACTGTGGAAATAGCGGATAACCGGATAGGCAAGATGCCTTTCGCTATGTTCAAGGATCATTGTGTGCAAACTCTGGAATTGATCATGTAGAATAGAAAAATCTTTGCCGTTCCAGCAGTTTCTAATTAATTCCTCGGGCGTACGTCCCAATTGCCATATATAGGCAGATAAAGTCCGCTTTTTAATAACCGCATCTAAAACGGGAATAATATAAGAAATAGAAAGTGTGACAAGAAAGGTTCCATGCAGGGACATGACGTTGGACAGAATTCGCCAAGCATCACCTCCGGATTTTAAATCTCCGTTTCCTAAAGAGCTTAGGGTGTAACCTACAAAATAAATCTTACCAACCCAATTAGAAGGTAATAAAGTAGCAGTGTCGACTACAGAAGATGCACTGGAAAGGTATATTAGACTGTATCCCATCCATATCAGGCCTATCCAGATTACGAAAAGGCTTATAACAATAAAAAAACCGGCGTGGGAAAGGATAGGGGAGTGGCCATTCCTTTTGCTTAAAGCAAAAATGGTTTTCCATATTCCCTTTGCAGCAAAGTTTGAAATAAAACCTCCTCCGCTCATCCGGAGGATGGTGCTAAGCATGTCAATAGTAACAAGAGTTATAACTATTACACCGATAACTATTAACAAAGTACTCATCTTAAATTTATAGCTAATCAATGGAAAGCATGATCTTAGCTTTTTTTAAAGCTTTCTAACGATCATGCTTCACCAGAGACTATTTTATTCAAAGGCATCCAATTGCAAAATTGGCTTACTCTTCATGGGTTTCGTAAAACTTTTTCTGTATTTTAGACTGAAGACTTTTAGGTATTATCCGGCGGGTAAAAGTCATTACTTTATTTGAAGCTCCGGGAATGTGTGTACGTTCACCTTTCATCAAAGCATCATAACCTTCTTCAGCTACTTTTTCAGGAGATTCCATTAACTTGTCTTTATGCGCCACTACATTTGTATTTTCCATGTCACCCCTGGAGAAGAAATTAGTGTCTGTTGGTCCGGGGCATAAACAGGTAACAGTCACAGCGCTATCCATGTCTTCCAGTTCTGTAGCCAAAGCTTCAGAGAAAGAAACTACAAATGCTTTTGTGGCATGATATACGGCAAGCAGCGGCCCCGGCTGGAATCCGGCAACAGAACCTAAATTGAGTATCCGACCTTCATCTCTTTCCACCATTTCCTTCGCATAGAGTTTGGTGAGTTGCGTAAGTGCCAGGACATTTAGATGAATTAATTCTGAGTCTTTCTCTTTAGGAATATCGACAAATTTTCCCCGTTGTCCCATTCCGGCATCATTAACTAAAATATTTACTGTACGTTTTGTTTGCTTTACTTCGTTATAAACTTCTATTGCAGCCCCATCGCTGGCAAGATCTTTTTGAATAGTGAATACTTCAATATTGTGCTTTTTCTGAAGTTCTTCTGTAACTTCTTTTAATTTATCCTCGTTACGGGCTACTGCTATAACATCATAACCATTGCTTGCGAATTTGTTGGCAAGTGCTCTGCCTATACCGCTTGTTGCGCCGGTAATTAATACTGTTTGTTTCTCGTTTTTCTCCATAACATCCTTTTTTAAGATAAAAATTAAATTCCATTTAAGGTAGTCAGGTCCCGGCTATCTCTGTTTTAAGAATATCATAAAAGATGTTTTCTTCTTCATAAAGTTGACTTATATGAACCAAATTTTTCTAAATAAGTCTGATCTTATACATAGATTGCCATTTTCCGCTACTAATTCTGAAGAAAATTTTTGAATTCTAAGTTTTTATGCAAGATCATCTGAAATTTCAAGTGATACTTATAAATGGCAATTATCGAACTTTAGTTAAAAATGAAGTGTGGTAAAATTTAAATTAAAAATGAAGATATTTTGAAAAATCCGAAGGCTTCAAATGGCAAAATTGAGCAGTTGTCTTCAGGGTAGTCTATTTGTTTATTAAAATAGGCAATAATTTTTTAGAAAAAAAATTTCTTACTAAAAAATGCCCAGATTTACCTCAAAAAGGAAAAAATTTCTGTTTTTTACTCTTCAGAAGAAATTATTTCAGAAAAATATTTAGCAAAATTGAACGAAAATAAAAATATGAAGCTCAATTTCAAGTTGTCAGAAAAAGAGACCTGTTCCAAATGGCAGTTTTCGGCCTATAGTACCGGTGCTCTTTTTTGAGAATTAAAAGCAGAGACAATTAAGATTTTAGGTTCACCTCTTTTTTCTAATTAGGTTCTCCAACTTGTCTTAGCTCGATTTCTTCCTGAATATTCTCTGTTTCCAAATATTCTGACTTTTTTACTACATTTTTTACAACCTCATCCAGCTCTTTAGCAGAACACATTAAGTAATTGAGAATTTCTTCCTGATCCTTTTTACCTTTAGCTTCAGGGAGTAGTTCCACAAGGCTCAGAATTCTGCTTAACGGCGCTCTTACTTTATGGGATTGAATCCAGGTGATATCTTTTAAAAGCTTATTTTGAAGTTGTATTTCCTGAATCATTTCTTTGGAACGGGTAATATCTCTTGCAGCACCAACAATACGTACAGCTTCTTTTTCTTTATTTCGCACAATAAAAGCTTTGTCTGATACGTGGGCCAGCTCTCCATTAGCCTTAATAAAGCGGTAATGCATCGCCCATTTTTTCTTGCTTTTGCTGTTGACGGCTTTTAAAAGTGATTTTTTGACTTTCTTTCGATCGTCGGGATGGATATTATTAAACCAAAAATTTTGAGAAGAAGTAGATTCAGAATTTTTGTACCCAAAAACTTTGCAAAAGCTTTTTCCCCGCACGGTTTTATCAGCTTTCAGGTCCCAGTCCCATATCATTTCCTCTGTGGCCTTCATCGCCTTCTTAAATCTTCCGTTACTTATATGTATCTGAAGTTCCTTTTCTTTCTTTTCATTAATATCCTGAATAATACCCTCCAGTCTTAGAGGTTTATTCTGATCATCTGTTACTAATTTTACTCGCTGCAGGACCCACTTTATTTGTCCTTTAGAAGTAATAATGCGATGTTCGAAATCCTGAAAGTGGTTCTTGTGTATATTTTTTTTCAGAAAATGCCTGTCATCAGGATGGAAGATATTTTTGACATTCTCCAGGTTTGGAATGAAATTCCCCGGTGTAAGTTCTAAGATTTTATATACTTCAGAAGACCATTGAAATTCATTACACCTAATTGGCCGGCTCCAATATCCCAATTTTGCAATTTCCTGGGCGTATTTTAATTTCTGCGTACTCTCCAGCAGCTGGACGGCCGAACGTTTGGAAGAAGTTATATCTTTACCCACAGCATAAACAAGTCCTTCACCTGGAACAGGGGATGTCGTCCAGGAAATCCAGACGGTGCTGCCATTCTTGTGGTAATACTTGGCTTCAAAAGAGGTTGTTGCTCCTCCTTGGAGTTTAACTAGTTCATTTTTTGCAGCTTCTATATGTTCAGGGTGAAGAATTTCGGCATAGGGAATATTGTAAATTTCTTCTTCAGTATACCCAAGGCATTTTGAAAATGCAGGATTAATTCTTTTAAAAAAGCCATCCATCCCTACAATGCAAAGCATTTCATTGGAGAGGCTAAAAAAGCTGTTCAATTCTTCTTCCTTCTTTCTATTTAGAATAGCCAGTCCTATTTCTTCATTTATGGCCTCAAGTATCTCCCTGAACTTCTGTGTCTCTTCCTGGTTCTTCTGACTAAAAAAGGAGAAAACACCAATTATTTCTTCTTTACTTTTTAAAGGGATTCCGTAGGCTCTGGTGAATCTTTTATTGTCTCTGACTAAAAAATTAAGCTCATTTTTATCCCAGGATTGAAGTGTTTTCTTTCTCCATATTTCTCCGGGAAGACCTTCTCCTTTTTGAAAAACTATAACTTTTTTGTGGATATTAACAAATTGTTCTCCAACAGGAGTAGTTGTTTTTTGGCATACCAGGTTAAGGTGTTTATTATCCCTAGAGGTAA
This sequence comes from Autumnicola lenta, assembly GCF_031846515.1. Lineage (NCBI taxonomy): Bacteria > Pseudomonadati > Bacteroidota > Flavobacteriia > Flavobacteriales > Flavobacteriaceae > Autumnicola > Autumnicola lenta. Next base: position 64,918 of record NZ_JAVRHO010000001.1, on the reverse strand, counting down.
GCCATAGCTCCGCAAGGTCTACGTCAAAGTAATAGATTAGACGTTCCATCATTTTGCCAAGCCCTTTCTTAAAGCTTGCGGAATTATGAATGTCTTTTTGAATTCCTGAAATGAGATTTTTCCTTTCAGCACGGTTCTTTTCCTTACTAATATCCTGAAGTGCGCCTACAATCCTTTTTGCTTTTCCGTTTTTATTTCTTAAAATAGTGGCCCGGTTAATTACAGCGGCTAGGGAACCATCTGCTCTGTAATGGCGGTAATTTGCTTTCCAGTCCTCTTCTTCCGGGTTTTCCAAAGCTTGTTGCAGGCTTTTAACCACAGCCTCTACATCTTCGGGATGAATGGGTCTGTATAATTTTGGCTTTTGGAGATCTAAGAAAGTATGGGTAGCATTGAATCCGAAAATTTTCTTGTAACCTTCTCCCCAATGGATTTCTTTTTTAGAAATGTTGTAATCCCACAAAGCATCATTAGTGGCTTTATTGGCGAGGCGATAACGTTCATTGGCTTTTTGCAGTTCTTTTTTGTGCAAAAACTCGGTAGTTATATCCTTGGAATTAACCACTATGCCGAGTACGGCAGGATCGTCCTGTAAGTCTGTAGCCATTGACTGTAACCACCGGAAATTTCCTTCTCTATTTCGGAAGCGGAATGGTGGCGTTTTTACCTGTTTCTGATGTTTAAGCTCTGCAAATTTACCCTCTACTATTCCGACATCATCGGGATGTATAAAGTCAAATACACTTTTTCCCAGATACTCTGCTGCAGTATACCCGAGTAATCTTTCTGCACTGGCACTGGCGAAAGTAATTGTGGCATTTTCATTTAAAATTGCAATTATATCTGAAGCCTCCTGAACGAGAGCTTCAAATCTTCTGTTATAATTATCGATTTCTCTCTGTTGGAAAAGTTTTTCGGTAATGTCGGTAAGTACGCCATCGATAAACAAAAGCTTTCCTTCAGAAGAAAGAATACCCGAGCCGCGATCCTGGATCCATGTAATTTTACCATCGGCCGTGATAATCCTGTATTCTGCAAAGTACGGTTTTTTATTTTTTACCTGATCAAAGGCGCTATAGGTAAGGTGCAAATCATCTGGGTGAATAATACTGGCAAAATCTCTTTTTTCGTTATTAATAAAATCTGATGCGGGATATCCGGTAATAGCTTCTACCTCAGAACTAAGGTATTTCATTGTCCACTGTTCATCGGGTAAACAACGGTAAGCAATACCGGGAGAGTGGTTTATTATGAGTTGAAAATCTTTTTGAACAGCTTCTTCTGTTTGTATTTTCTTATCTGATTTCTCAACAGTCTGAAGAATATAAGTTACAGTTCCATTATCGTCCAATATGGGCTGATGAGTAAGTTTTAAAAATATAGATACTGAAGCATTTTTTTCTTCTGAAGCCAGACAGGTTAAAATGTTCTCTGATTTTGATTCCTGAACTTGTCTTAGTGATTTTAAAATATCTTGTTGATGTTCTGCCTTAACAAAACTAAAATCTTTAGCATATGAAGCACAGTTTATCTCATTCTCACCTGTGGCGATGTATTTTTTTCTAGCATCAAGTTGGGAATATTTTTCATTCGACAGATGAATGGATAAATTTTCGGGATCAATTACAGCAGATGCAATAGGAAACAGTCCGAAGACAGTCTTCAATTCTTTTAAAGTCATATAAGTTCAGGTCGTTTTAGGGATACGATCCTATTTTCTAACTATATTTTTAAGTCAGGTGTTTTAGCAAATAATTAACAAAGTATAAAAATTCCGCGAGATGGCAATCGATTGCTTTATTAAAGTATGTTTAATGGCTATTAGTTTATGAATCAGGTGAGTGGTGTAAATAAAGTAAAATAAAAAAAGCAGCATCACAAGTGAGCTGCTTTCTCATTATCAGTAATTTAGCTTAAGATTGGGAAAAGAGAGAAACATAACTTGCCCCCTCAAGTTTAAAATTTACTTCTCCATTTTTAACTTCTACCGTCTTTGTCTTTTTGTAGGAATTTTCTTTATTGGTGAGATAAACGTCCAGATTCTTTACACTGTTTGGTAAGCCGGTTAGCTTAACGTCTCTTGTAGCTCCTTTATTTACCAAATGGATGGCATAGGAGCCTTTGCTTTTGTCACCAAATGCGGCTGCCGTAACTGCTTCCTTATCTTTATTAATTGGAATAGCAAAAAGTCCCTTTGGAGTGGAACCTAACTGTTCAAGATTATAGAAACGTTGAGTTGGATAGAGTTCATCCTCATCATTTCCAAAAATTCCGCCTCCGGAAAGCGGAGAATAATCTGCAGTAAGCTGCCATTGTAAAATAGTTAAAGGTGTGGCAGTTCTAAGGATTTTAAGGTAAACATCAATTTCGTCCAAAGCATAGGTGGGTTCTTCAAAAATTTGCGGATAGCGCCATGCTCCCGCGTCTATACTTCCCTCACCCACAAAAAGTGGTGCATTTACACGATTCGAAATATCTGCCCACTTTATAAGGTTTTCCCTCGTCCATCCTCTCCAGGAGTGGAAAGAGACTCCTCCAATAAAGGGTATGGCCTCAGGATCTGTAGAGGCAAGGGTAGTGAAATCCCAACCATTGGCATCTGCAGTGTCCCCCAACAGGAATTTAGTCTGAAGACCTTCAGAACGGAATTTTTTTCCCAGCTCCTTGATCAGTTCATTATGTTCTTCTGCAGTTTGTCTTACGTCTATTCCCAAATCAGATTCGTTAAAAGAGAACATGACTGTTTTTACTCCATATTCTTCTTTAAGAAATTTTATATAGGAGGTAAGGGAGTTGTAGATCTTTTCTTCCTTGGTGAGATCCAACGAGTTACCCATGCTGCCATCCGGATGTTTACCTTTAAAAGGTTCTCCAATAATAGCCCAGTTGGGTGCAAACCACGCGGCAAGAATTACAGGAATACCTTTTTTGTCCAGGCGTTGCGCCATTTCCATAGCTGCCTTTACTTTTGGATGGAGATTGCCTTTCCTGGCCTCTTCCAAAGGATCTTCATTTTCGTTTTGATGCCATTCCCTCCATGGCATTTCCACACGGGACCAGGAAACCCGTAGGTTTTCAAGGCTATAGTCAATTACCTGAGGATCTGTTTTGGGGTTCTGAAGCCTGAAATTCCCTCCAATTCCGTCAAATTTATCTCCTTCCTGGTCGGGATATACTTTTAGGTTTAGTGGTGAGGTATCGATCTCCCCGGTTGCTTTAATGGTAAAGGTATTTGCATAGGTCTTACCGGCTTCTACCTGACCGGAAGCCAGAACAAAATTTAACCTGATCTCCGGGTTTAAAGAATCTTCAGTTTTAATATTAACTTCAGTAGTTTCGGCAAAATTGATTTCGATTTTCCTTGTTGGCGACTCTACAATAATACCTTTTGCAGGTGCTTTGTATCCTGCATCAGAAAAGTTGGAACGGATATCACGGAGACCAATTTTATCAGGAGAAATAAGTCTGAATTCTGTTTCTGTTCCAAATTCTTCGAGAAGATCTACTGTAAAATATGCACCTTTTATTAAAGTATCTGTGGGAGAACTGAAGCTAACTTCCACTTCGGCTTCGCCTTTTCCTGTAGATTCTATATAGTTGGTCCATTTTATATCCCGCATTTCGTAGGAGAATCGCTTTTCCTGTCCATCTCTTTTAAAATCTATGGTTTGTCCTTCTTTTCGGGTGCGCCAGGTGCGGTCGTTTTTATTAACTATGGCCAGGCTGGTACTAAATTCCATTAACTGGTTGTCCACCCGTATTCCTGTCATGTTTCCCCAAGTGGTAAATTCGGCCTGCGCACTGGTTTGTTTTGATACCAGCAGCATGGTAAAAAGGATCATTGCCGGTAAAATGTTTCTGATAAGGCTAGTCGTCAATCTCAACTTCATCTTGTGTAATTGTTTTGGGATAATTATAAATTTCTTTTACTCTTTCAGGCGAATTTGCCGTTTCTAACCAATTAGACCAAACCATAAACCAGGACCATTTTGGCTGTTGCTCCAAAATGGCAATTTTCGGCAATTGTCCTACCTCTCCTAGGGCAATAGGTTTACCTTCAGCTAAATCCAGCAATTTCTGGTAATCTTTCTGTTCGTAATCGAAGTGGTAGACATCTGTAGCAAGAATATCCACATATTCATGACCGGGATAAAACTCATTATAGGGGAAAGCTTCATCCTCCGGAATATCCCTCGGTCCATTGGCATTCCAAACCCAGATAAGATTGTTTAATTGATGATGATTGACCATGCGATCGTACAACATCTTCCAAAGTTCTTTAAAACCCTTTTCGCCTTTTTTATCTCCCCACCAGAACCATACACCATTCATTTCATGATAAGGTCTCCAGAGAACAGGAATGTTTTCTTCCTGCAGTTCTTTTAAAGATTCTGCAACCACGTCTACCTGGTCCTGCCAACGCTTATTTAACGGAGTTCCGGGAGTAACAAGTTGCTCCCAGTCTTCATCAGAGAGGTCTGCCTGCACACTGGTACTCCAGTCAAAAGGTGGATTATCTGTAGGCCTGCCAACGTGCCACATAAGGGTAATAATTGCACCTTCTTCATGTTTTTTCTTAGCCGCTTCTACAATCCTTTCACCCGGGTCATCTTCCCGGTTCCAATAGAAATCTGTTCCCCAAACAGCGGGATACTTACCTGAAATTTCTTCAGCTAAATTATAATAGCTTTCCGGCTCTTCATTGTAGCTGTGCTGTCCCGAAAGTACTCTATCCCCAAGGGAATAGATGTAGTCCAACAACTGTTTGGCTTCTTTGGTAGCATTTTTATTTACCGGTGTTTGTGAAAAACAATTTCCAGCGATGAGAAGTGCCAATATTAAGATGGATCTTTTCATTTTTTGTTTTTATTCTTGATTAAGAAGTTTATCTGCAGCGATTATCAGGAACAAATAATCTGTGGTTCCACCTCCCAATACGTATTCTGTTTGTTGCCAAAGGAAAGGCCACTCCAAAAGTTCAGGAAAGTCAGGACGTATTAGCGCCGTACCAGATCCTATCCCACCCGGGGTGAAAGAGAAATCTCCGCGGTTAATTCCGTAAGCCTGTGTTAAAGATCTTGAACCTACTCCCGAAGCAAATGAAGAGGTATTAACCCCCGGATGAACTCCCAGCACAAAATTCATGGCGTGTAGCATATAATCTTCTGGAAAAATATCAGGAAAACCGGTATGTAAGAAATATTGCCTTACTCCAAAACTTTGAATACCCCAGCCTGCTCCCCAGATATCGGGTTCATACGGCAAACCGTAAGGTGTTTTTCTCTCTCTTTCCTGTACTACATTTAAATACTCCTTAACAGCATCACGTACTTCTTTTTTAAATCTCTTATTATCTATTTGAGGGAGTGCGCGTCCTACAATCCATCCGGTCCTTTCTATATTCTCAGTAATAAGTTGCCTGTTTTCAACTATAAAATCGGCATATTTCTGATCTCCGGTGGTTTGTAGTAATTCTACAGCCAGTTCAATCTTGTTTAGCGGATTGTCGGTTTCAGTAATGTTCCAAACCTCTTCTGCAATTTCCCGGCTGTCCTGTGCAAGTTCAGGATTATAATCCTTAAGAGCTCGGGCAGTTGCAGCTAAACCTGCCGCTGCGCCAAGTTCCCTTCTCGGGTTATCTTCTGTGAAAACCCAACGGTCATCCTGGTCTCCCGGGCGTCCCCAGTCAACATTTTCTGTTGCATCTTCCTGGCCGAAAGCTTCGTCAAACGGTTCGCCGTCTGAATGGTTTACAGGATCTCCAAGCAAAATGTACTGGTCCAGGGATGGAACAATTATTCCTCTATAGAAACGACCAAGTGCTTTATAACCTCCTACTACAGATAATGCACCATGTTCAATTTGCTGTAGAATATCAGCTTTCCCGTCGGGTTTAAGAATATCTACAGTTTTAGTGTCCTGATCTATACTTGTGTTGTCGTATTCTATATTGAAAAGTTCATAAATATGCGATAAACCCTGAATGGTAGAAGCCTGGGATTCTACGCGCAAATCGAAGTCACCTGCATCGTGCCAGCCTCCAAGATTAAGACCCGGTACAAATTCACCTGGCTCATAATCTGTTAGGGTTTCACTTCCCTGGATGTAACCGTCAAAATGGTTATGATCTGTAGGGGCCATACGGGCATCGTCCAGGTGGCACCGGCCGTGCCAGATTTTATAGCGATCGTTTACAAGCATATGGCACATCTGTACAGGAAGAAAATACTCCAAAGTAGGCTGCCATACATTTCGTTTGTAAACGCTTTCTGAAATTTTAAACGGTTCTGTCGTGTAATCACCGTATTTTACCTGGTACATTCCCGGCTCTTCAACATCAGTAAAATCTAACTGGTAATAGTTATACCTTAAGAAATTACCCCATTCTGAAGGGTTTTCCGATTTAACGGCAGTAGTTCCTCCATTTTCATTAATACGAAGTAATTGAGCTTGTTGTACATTTTTGTCATTTTTATCGGTTTCGATCACTGCCACTTTTTGCTGGGCAGGATGATAACCTACCTGAGAAACCTGTACTACAGGACTATATGTAAAATCTTCTACCGCATTTGGTGTAACTAACCATTCTATGGCATTATCTGTCACACCTGCAGGTACAAGTGATCTCACAATAAACCAACCGTTGCTGTGTATTGCACGACCATCCAGTAGTTGCAGTTCATTGTCTTTTAAGTTTTCAATTTTAAGTGTTTGCTTTTCATCTTCAGGAACAATAACGAGCTCGTTGCCTGTAGCCATTGGTTCCAGCTCAAACTCTCCATCTTCATTGTAAAATCCCGGTCCGTTTGCCTGAAGGTTAAATATTCCGAATTCATCATTCATATAATATGATTTTCCGAAGAGGATACCCGGAAATAATTCGATATTCATGCCTACTTTGCCCACCCATTCTTCAGGCAGAGGTTGCTCCAGGTCTACGACAATCCTGAATGATTTTCCTTCAGGGATAATTCTCAGGTCGTATTCCATATTAAGATCCGGATATTCAATAGGATTAAAGCCCTTTCTGTTTTTGGAAGGATCGGGATAGCTCATATGTACACTAATCTGGTTTTCCTCCCTATCTACCTGCCTCTCTCCAACTTTGGGCACCGGTTGCCATTGCCCGGGGGTGGGCTCCAGCCTTAGGTCGCCGTTTGTAGCAACTCTAATCCCGTTTTGGATAATACCAACACCACCCTGGTGGCTTTCCGGATAAAAATCGTGCGCCAGCATAACGTTTGCGCCGCGCATTTCAAGATATTCCTGGTCATTAATGGTAAAAACCTGGGAAGAGTCACTTACTTGTTGAGCATAAGTGCTTAAAAAACAAAGAAAAATAAAGCTTTGTAAAACTGTTTTCATATTTCTAAAAATTTAGTGAATAAAACTATGGTAATGGCTAATGGAATGCTTAATACTTTTTTATCATTTTCGTATAGGAAATGATCAGAGGCATAAATAATGTCCTTATTATCCTATCTTTATTCTGAAAAATGAAATATATGAAATTTACGGCTTTTTTTGTTGTGGCGCTACTATCAATTTCAACTTGTGCCGCTCAGGAACAGGAAAAAAAAATAAATGATGAGCGCCTGATTAAAGGACTACGTTATGCGGCAAAAGAACAGCTTCTTGAAAAGTGGTACCCTTTAACTCTGGACAGGGAAGATGGTGGGTACTACAGTGAGATCACCCATAATTTTAAAGTGGGGGAGGAGCATAATAAAATGATTGTAACGCAGGCCCGTCATGTATGGACAAATGCCAGAGCTTCGGAAATTTTTTTAGAAAAAGAAAGATACCTGGAATATGCCAGGCATGGTTTTGAGTTTCTAAGGGATGTAATGTGGGATGCCGAAAATGGCGGTTTTCATCAATTGGTTACCAAGACCGGAGAACCTATTTTACAACAAGGGCAGGAGAAAACGGCTTACGGTAATTCTTTCGCAATTTATGGACTCGCAGCTTATTACAGAGCTTCAGGTAATGAAGAAGCTTTAGAATTGGCAAAAAGGGCGTTTCACTGGCTGGAGGAACATAGCCACGATCCTGAATATAAGGGATATTACCAGTCTTTGAACCTAAATGGTACACCAATTAAGCGTACACCTGATTTTCCGTCGACTTCAGATGTTGGTTATAAAGATCAAAACAGTTCTATTCATTTACTTGAAGCTTTTACCGAATTGTACCAGGTTTGGCCGGACGAATTACTGGCAGAACGCGTGGAGGAAATGCTGGTGCTCATTCGGGACACCATCACCACAGAAAAAGGATATATGAACCTGTTTTTTGAACCCGACTGGACGCCGGTGAGTTTCAGAAACAAGTCCAGGGAAGAAATTCAGCAGCATTATTACCTGGATCACGTTTCTTTTGGGCATGATGTTGAAACTGCTTATTTAATGCTGGAAGCTACCCACGCCCTGGGGCTGGATGAAGAATTAACACTTCGGAAAGGGAAAAAGATGGTAGATCACGCCCTAAGTACAGGTTGGGATAATGAAATTGGTGGTTTTTATGATGGTGGTTATTATTTTGAAGATGCTACAGAATTGGAAATTGTTAATGATGAAAAGAACTGGTGGTCGCAGGCTGAAGGTTTAAATACTTTATTAATTATGGAACACTATTTTCCAGAAGATGCTGTAGACTACAGAAAGTACTTTGATAAATTATGGGTCTACACTCAGCTTTTCTTTATGGATGAGCTTTATGGCGGCTGGTATGAGTGGGGGCTGGATGCTCAACCCGAAGTATGGGATGATTCTAAGGGGCATATCTGGAAAGCCGCGTACCATAACTTTAGGGCACTTACCAATTGCTTTTTAAAATTAGAAGAGGAGGAATAAAAAGAAAGGCGGTTCAAAAATGACCATTATCGTACCCTTAGTGCCGATAATTGTCTTTTTTGAACCGCCTCTTAAATAGTAATACCTGTGGGTGTTATTAACTCTTTTTGAGCCTTAATGTAAGCACATCGTGTGGTGCTACAGTAGCCTTTAATGTTTTTTTGGTATTTTTGAGTTCCTTTTCATTCCAAATATCCTCTATACTGTAAGTAACTTCACTAAAATCTACTGCATAGTCAAAATGAGGATCTTCAATTTTCTTTTCTTCCCAATCAAAACTTACTTTTCCTGGCTCATCTGAACGATTGAGGAAAGTAACGGCCCATTCCCCATTGCTTAGAGGCTTGAACCATGTTTCCAGTCCGTCTTCCGAATTATATTTAAAAGCCTGAACACCCAGAGAATCCTGGTTTATAGCGATCATTTTCTCATTGGTAAGAATTTCTACGGTTTCCGGAGTCATATTTCGTACATCGTTACCGGCAATAAGGGGAGCGGCCAACATGCTCCACATGGTAAAATGGGCACGATCCTCATTTTGGCTCATTCCGTTACCAACTTCCATCATATCGGGATCATTCCAGTGACCGGGACCGGCATATTCTCTTAGCCCATCCTGCATATCCAGAATTCTAAGAACACCCCAGGATGACCAGCTGCCGTGATCTTCTTCGCAATTCCAACAGTTATAAATGTCGCCGGTAGTTCTCCACATATGGGCAACATCTTCTGCCCACTCCCAGGGCTGATTGTCTCCCCATTCACACATTGCAAAAAGAACGGGCCTGCCGGCGCTGTATAGTGCATCACGCATGGTACTGTAAGCTCCAATGGGATTGATATTTTCAGTGTTGCACCAGTCGTATTTTAAATAATCAATACCCCATTCGGCGTACCGGATAGCGTCCTGATATTCATATCCGCGGCTTCCTGGTTCACCGGCACAGGTTTGGGTTCCTGCATCAGAATAAATGCCAATTTTCAGACCTTTGGAATGTACATAATCTGCAAGGGCTTTCATACCGGAAGGGAATCGTTCAGGATCTACCTGGATAAAGCCTTTTTCGTCACGTTCCCCGTGCCAGCAATCGTCAATAATAACATATTCATATCCGGCTTCTTTCATGCCGCTTGCCACTATGGCATCGGCTGTTTCTTTTATGAGGTCTTCATTAATATCACAGGCGAAGGTATTCCATGTATTCCAGCCCATAGGCGGAGTATCTGCCAGTCCTTCAAATTTCTGTGAATAACCGCTCATACCTATAAGGAGGCAGAGTAGTAGTAATATCTTATTCTTCATTTGGTTTTTTTTAATTAATTGGATATTTAATCTTTCATCTAAAAAATATTCCCTGTAAAAAAATAAATTTTTACAGGGAATATATTCTAGTGATTGGATCAAAAAGATTATTTCTCTTCGAACCTAACGTTATCTATTGCAAAGTTAAGCAGAACATCTGCATCCTGGAATGCCATTCCAAATTCAGCATTTACCTCGCTAAAATCAGGTTGACCTATTTCTGATAAGGGAATAGTAATCGTTACCCATTCACCTTCAGTATCAAAAGGTTCGCCTGTTTCCTGCCATGGAGCCCAGTCGTAAAAAGCGTCAACTCCGTTTGTTGTAGAATTGAACCTAAGCCTGAACCTTCCTTCAGATATCGGCTCTAAGGTCAAAATGTCGAATTTAAGAACGTAATCCTCAAGGTTGGATCCTACAACGTCTGCACCGTGGAAGGTACTGGCATCATTTCTCCAGAAGAGATCTGTAAAACCTGTTCCTCCGGTTTGGAAATTTGCTCTTCCGTAGCTGCTTCCGTCCAGTGATATTTCATCATTATTTTCTGGCGTTACATTACCCCACCATTGGAGATTTTCATCCCAATCGAAGAAGACCATTTCAGGATCTGCCACAGGATCTGGACCACCACAGCCGGGTGTGTCAAATCGTACGTTATCTATTGCAAAGTTAAGTAGTACATCTGCATCCTGAAATGCCATTCCAAACTCAGCATCAACAATACTAAAATCCGGAACACCAAGCTCAGTAAGTGGGATTTCTATTGTTTCCCAACCATCTGTTGAAAAAGGTTCTCCTGTTTCTTCCCACGGAGCCCAGTCGTAGAATACATCCTGACCAGTTGTGGCATTGAACCTTAACCTAAACCTACCTTCACTTATAGGTTCTACTATGTTAATGTCAAACTTAAGGGAATATCCTTCAAGATTGTCACCAACAACTTGAGCGCCACTAAAAGTAGAAGCATCATTCCTCCAGAAAAGATCTGTAAAACCTGTTCCACCTGTTTGGAAATTTGCTCTACCATAGCTACTACCATCAAGGCTTAGAGCTCCATCTTCAGGAGTTACATTACCCCACCATTGGTTTTTTCCGTCCCAATCGAAGAATACCAGAGATTCGTCTTTTACAGGACAAACGCCACCTTCATTGCTTTCTACAACAATACCAAGCGGTTCAACTAAATCTGCAGGGACAAGCACCCTGTTGATCGCATGTAAGATTCCGTTGCTGGCACCAACATTGGCATTAACAAACTGAGATGGTAATGCTTCTGGGAAAGTAGGCCTTAACCTTGCATTTTCACCACTTAGATCGGCAGTAATGTCATCACCATAAACAGTAGAGATAGTGCCACCATCTGTTAACTGGCTGGACATTATAATTCCCTCATGTAGGTGATAATTCAGAACACTCCTTAAAAGTTCTAACTCCTCCTCTGTTTCAAAATCACTCAAGCTTTCGAAATTAGTGATCAGGCTGAAAAAGCTTTCAAAAGCAGCATTATCTGGTACAAATACAGATAGTTCTTCTGCAGATGTTAGCTGGTCGCCTAAACCAACCATTTCTACAGCAGCAATAAAAGAAGTATAACCTCTGTCTTCAATTCTTTCTTTCAGGTTTAGTGTTTCGTCCAGAATGCTCTGGAAAACAGCATCAGGAAGAATAACTTTATCCACCCCATGAATAACACCGTTTGTAGCCTGAATATCCTGTATGGTAACATTACCATCTGTATAACTGGCGTCAGAAACCACACCTTGTGCACTTATAGAAAATACTTCTCCGGAAACCGGGGTCTGCTCGGTTCCAAAAGTTTCTGCAGAAAGTAGGTTGGATCCTGTTATCACGTGCTGTTCAAGAACGCTCCTTAGAACATCTGTTGGAATATCGGCTAAAGTAGACCATCCAAAAGCACCGTTTAAGTCGCCAAGGAAATTCTCAAATGCGGCATTAGTAGGAGCAAAAACTGTAAACGGGTAGTTAGGATTCTCAGCGTCTGTAGCTTCAGATACAGATAACATCTCTGTTAGTCCGGCCAGCTCAACTGCTTCCATAAACGTAGAAAACTGGTTATTTGCCTCTACGTGGTCCAGAATAGCAGGAGGAGTTAAAATTCCATCTACAACATGTAATACTCCGTTGGTAGCTCCTTTGTTTGAGGATTCGGTAACGAGAGATACCTCACCATTTAGAGTGGTTTCGCCTTCAGTATTAATATATAAGCTAAGGAAATTTCCGTTAGGTCCTGTAGCCATTGTAGGGCGATAACCTGTTGATAGGGTAGAAGCAAAATCTGCCGTAACCGTGCTCAACACATGGTTGCTTAACAGGTTTTCCATTTCTTCCTCATCTAATCCTGAAAGATCTGCTTGGTCAAAAGCTGCATTTCTGGGAGCAAAAACAGTGTAAGTCGTGGTTTCCCTCAAAAGCGAGTCCATCTCGGCCTCGACCAAAGACTGGTACAAGACTGATAAATCTGCAGTTTCAGCAAGGACCTCATTTATATTCCTGGGATCCTCACCCAATTGCGGATATAGATCGTCATCGTCCTCGCAGGAGCAAAGGCTCGTAATTACTGCGAGCACTAACAAGTAATATATTTTATTTAATTTCATCTGTTTTTCTTTTATTTATAATTGAGCATATCGATCTATAGAAAACCGAAATCGTCAACATAGAATATATACTGTGCCTTTCCTGTGTTGGATGCTTCCTGGAAATCTATTCTGTTGATTACCGCCGGCGCGCCACCGGTTGGAAAGAAACTACCCATTGGGATCACTACTTTATTCCATTGACCAGGTATAAGTTCCACACCTACTGTTCCGGCAAAGTCGTTTATTGCCACGTTTACCATGTCTCCGGGTTCTCCTGTACCGTATAGGGATACAGTAATAGCTTCATACTGGTTAAATGGTATTCCTGTTTCTGGAGTAAATGTTAATCCAGACCAGGCCTCCCTAACGCTTTGGATGGAGTATTGCCCCAAAGCAGGATCTGTTGCTTCTACGTCAAAAGTTCCACCCCACTGGCTCATTGACCACTCTGGGTTTAGCTGATCAATATAAACAGAATAAGTAAATCCATAGGAATCAGATCGGGCACTGGCACCCCGGGATGTTGTAAGGTCGATATAAGCCTGCTCCACTCCATCTGGTACTACCACTGTAACTTCTGTTTCAGAAACAGAAAGAATTTCAGCCGGACGCTCTACAAGGTTTCCTTCTTCTTCACTACCGGAAGTAAAAATAACTTCTGATGCATCTGTGAAATCCCCGCCTATAAGCGTCACGGTTTTGACTCCGTCCTCAGTAGTTCCTTCTGTAAAGTCCTCAATAGTTAAAAGAGAAAAATCGTAGGTTGTAGAACCATAAAGGTTTTCTAGCCTTAGAATATTGTCCTGCCCTACGTAAGGTGCGAATTCAGGAACTGATACAAAAGTCAGGTTATCTGTCGTTAAAGCTGGGTTAAAGCTAGTTCGGTAGCCGTTAAAATAGACAGCGACTAAACTGGCTAAATTTTCTCCTCTTATAATATAGGTATTTTGTAGTACCCCCTGGGTAACAGGAGCATCCTCCCTTGCCTCGCTTACACTATGTATCACTGGAGGAGCCACTGCGGTTCCGGGAGTTTTCACGTCAAAATCACTATCACAGGAGACTAAAGAGACTACTGTAAAGAGGATTAACAAGAACTGAGGTACAGCCTTTGTTTTAAAGTTTGTTCTTTTCATAATTAAATTTTTTAAATTAATTTTATTCACCGCTGTTAGCATCAAAATCATAAGGTACCGGGTCCTCTAACAATGCCGGGTTACTCTGGATCTCACTGGTAGGATAAGGGTAGAGTAAATCCTCTACAGTAGGAACATATATCTCTGAACTGACTGTAGGAGGGGTTGTGTCGTTATTGTATGGTCCCCTTTCCACGTTGCCAAGGAATTCTATGGCAAACTCAGGTCCGCGTCTAACTATGTCATACCAAAATTCCAGTTCCAACGCCAGTTCAATTCTTCTTTCGTGGAAAATGTCTTCGATATCCGGATTTTGAATTGGATCCAAACCTGCCCTTGTACGAACCTGGTTGAAAGATTCAACACCTTCACTAACCGGGCCTCCACCCATAATGGCTGCTTCAGCATTTATTAGTAATACTTCAGCATAACGTAAGATGTAGGTGTTGTTAGGATAACTCTGAGAAGCTCCGTTAGATGGATTTCCAATAACATACTTTTTAATACCTACATTGGTTCCCTGGTGGTTAATAGTTTCCGGAACCGTATATCCTCCGTTGATGCTAGGATAAAACGCTCCTGGTTCCATAATTGTCGCATAATAGCGTTCATCTCCAGTCTCATACGATTCCTGTAGGTCGATTGATGGCCCTAAAGCTGACCAACCGTCGGAAAATCCTGTAATCCCTGCTGAAGCATAAAATGATTGTAAGGCATTTCCTTCAGCATAAATCCCCGTGTTAGCCCATTGTAAAGCAAATACTGATTCGACATTGTTATCATTTTCTTCTAAAAACAACTCATTGTAATTTTCCAAAAGTGCGAACTCACCAGATTGAATTACTTCGTTGGAAAGCTGGTATGCCATTGACCAATTCTCTTCGTATAAATAGATTTTAGATAATGCGGCTTTAGCAGAGTTACTGGAAACCCTTCCGGCCTGGATGTCGGTATCTGTTGTCCTGTCGTATAGATTCTCAATAGCAAACTGGTAGTCACGCTTAATAAACTCATATACATCCTCTACAGGATTACGGGCTACAACAGGCTCCAAAACATAATCTGTGTTATCTGCAAGAATTGGAACAGATCCAAAGATACGTACCAGATAAAAATAAGCAGTGGCTCTTATGTAACGCGCTTCTGCTATGGAATTGTTGACTACAACTTCAGAAATATCTGGGCCTACAGCTGTTGGCAAAGTGTTTATTACTGAATTTGACTGGGCAATAACAGCATAAAGGGATTCCCAGGCCTGCGTTAAGGTACCATGAGCTCCGGTTATGGAGTAGTTTGAAAATTCCTGGTTCCTTGCATCCCATGTCCTGGCATTACCAGATGCGATTTCTCCAATTGGCCAGGCAACGTTACTGATAAAGTTAAACCACGGCTTAGAATATAAGTGGTTTGATGCAGAGGCTACCTGACGGTTAGTCTGATAAAAATTATCTACACTGTATGAATCCTCCGGTGGTCTGTCCAGGAAGTCCTCACTACAGGAAGGGAAAAATAGCACGGCTGAAAGAGCAACCAACACCAAGACCTTTGATTTAATTAAATTCTTCATTTATCTATTTTTTTATAATTCAACATTAAGTCCCAGGGTAAAGGTTCTGGGAGAAGGATAACGTCCGTTGTCAACACCCATTAAAAGAGCATTCTGATTAAATGTACCTACTTCAGGATCATATCCTGAATAGTTTGTAAAGGTAAACAGGTTCTGTACACTTCCGTAAATTTTTAACCTGTTTAATCCTATTTGATCAGCAGCGTCAGCAGGTAATGTATAACCTAAAGTAAGATTTTGAACTCTCAGGTAAGAACCATCCTCGATATACCTATCAGAAATTCTAATGTTGGGGTTACTTTCACTACCTCTCACCAATCTTGGCTGATTTCCATCCGGATTATTTACAGACCAGTAGTCCAGTACTATTGGATCCTGATTAACATAGTAACTACTTCCTGCAGTTAAAGTTCTTTTTACCCCATTAAAGATGTCATTACCATAAGAGCCCTGTAAGAATACAGAAAGATCAAATGCTTTATAGGTGAACGTATTCTGAAAACCAAAAGTGAAATCCGGATGTGGATTACCAATTTGTGTTCTGTCCTCAGTGTTTATCACACCGTCTCCGTTCACATCTCTATACTTAATATCTCCTAACCAGTTGGAGTCAAAAAGAGCATCTTCAAAAGGTCTTCCAAACTGAATTGGAGCACCCTGAATATCCGCTGTGGTCCTGAAAAGTCCCTCAACTTCATAACCATAGAACATACCAACCGGTTGGCCTACTTCTGTTCTTGTTATATTCTCATTGGAATCACTAATGTACAACTGGCCGTTAATTACAAGATCCCCCAGCAGTTCGGTCACTTCGTTTTGGTAGTGTGAAAAAGTTAACGTTGAGTTCCAGTTAAAATCATTATCTCCTAAAGTACGATAATTTAAAGTAACATCGACCCCTCTGTTTACCATCTCTCCAAGGTTAACCCATGGAGCGGCAATAGCTCCGGGAGAATTTCCACCGGTAACAAAATCTGTAACTGCGAGTTGGTATAAGAAATCTCTTGACACTTTGTTATATACTTCAATTGTGGCGCCTAATCTCCTGTTTAGCAAGGAAAAGTCAAGTCCCAGGTTTGTCTGTGTTGAAGATTCCCAGGTAAGGTCCGGATTTTCAAAGTTAGCATACTCAAATCCTGTACCTAAATCTGTATTCATCGTATTAAGTCGTACTCCATATGCGAAGTTTGGAATATTCTGGTTACCTACTTCTCCATAACCACCGTAAATTTTTATGTTCTGTAAAACATCAAAATCTTCCATAAAAGCTTCATTCGATAACCTCCATGATGCAGATATAGAAGGGAAATAACCCCATCTGTTTCCTTCTGCAAACTTTGAAGAACCATCTGCCCTGAATGAGGCAGTAACGTTGAACCTGTTATCAAATGAATAAATAGCCCGTCCAAAATAAGATTCCAAAGCAGAACTTGCCATATATTGATCTGCAATATCGGCTGCGTCCCCTGTACCTAGGATTGGTACTTCGTTACCTACAAAATCCCCGTCCTGTGCACTTATTCCTTGCCATGAAGATTCCTGAACTTCCTGCCCAAGCAACACTGTAAGGTCGTGATTATCGTCGTCTCCAAAGGAGTTATTATAAGTTAAAAGGTTTTTTATGATCCAGAAATCGTTGTTTTCCCTGCCTGAGTTTAAACGGTTTTGCCCTCTTTCCAGTACACCATAAGTAAAGGTAGGTTGAAACTGGTCCCGTAGGTTGTTTCCAAAGTCCCCACCAAATTCACTTCTGAAGTTAAGATTGTCATGAAGGGAAAATTCAACAAAGAGGTTACCAAAAACCCTGTTTCTTTGAATTGTATTCTGAATATTTAAAGCTTCAGCAATAGGGTTTCTTGTACCGAAGGCAATCTCATCAGCAGTAACGGGTCCCGCAAAAGATCCATCAGGATTGTAAACCGCAGTAGCCGGGTTGTTCAGTAACGACAGTGAAATAATACCATTGCTGGCGTTGTTTAAAGTTACCTGGTCATTAGTTCTACTGGCAGAAATGTTAATACCTGTTTTGATCCAGTCATTAACTTCGCCGTTTACGTTTGCACGAACTGTCATACGATCAAAACCGGAACCAATTACTGTACCTTCCTGGTCTGTGTAAGATGAGGAGATAAAATAGTTTATCTTTTCAGTTGCTCCGGAAAAAGATAATTCATGGTTTTGCTGAAGGGCATCATCAAATATTTGTGCCTGCCAGTCAGTTCCCGGGCCTAAAAGGTTTGGAAATAAAAATTCCATTTGCTCATTAAGACCATAGATCTCTGCAACATTGTTCTGGTGGATTGCATATTGCTGCAGGTTCATTACATCAATTTTGTTTGTAGGACGCTGAATTGCAGTGTACGTGTTGTAAGCTAACCTTCCCTGGCCAATTTTACCTTTTTTGGTGGTGATTAATACAACACCGTTAGATCCCCTGGACCCATAAATTGCAGTGGCTGAGGCATCTTTAAGAATGTTAATGTCTGCAATGTCGTTGGGGTTAAGTGCCGCTAAAGGACTTAAACCTTCTGCCCCTGCTTCACCGGAAACAGGTACACCATCAATAATATAAAGAGGTTCACTGGAACCGGTAATGGTGTTTACCCCACGAATCCTAACAGAAACAGCAGCACCCGGTTGCCCGGAGTTTTTGGTTACCATTACCCCGGAAGCACGACCCTGCATAAGCTGGTCCACACTTACCTGAGGGACATTCTCAAAAGCTTCTGAACCTATCTTAGATACAGATCCCGTAATATTTTCTTCTAATTGGGCTCCATACCCAATAACCACTACCTCCTGGAGACTTTGAGAATCTTCATCCAGAGTAACACTTATTTGTTCGCCTCCCTGAACCGTAATTTCCTGGGTCAGGAATCCAACAAAACTAAAAACGATTACACCACTTTCCCCAATGGTAAGCTCAAATTCACCATCAAAATTTGTGGTGGTTCCGTTATTGGTTCCTTTTTCAATAACGTTTACACCTAACAAAGGCATTCCCTGGGCGTCTGTTACATTCCCTGAAACAGTTTCCTGGGCAAAGCCTAGTTGGGTGATTAGACAAAATGCTGCGAATAGGAGCATCCTGCCTCTTCTGATTAAACAGCCTTTACTTTTAAGTAATTTAGTGTGCATAAGAATAAAATTGCTTGATTTGATTTAAACAATTATGGGTTTAGGATTTTTCTTGTTCCTATTTAAGAACATACTTGAAATACAGCCCCTTTTTTTAATAGTCTTCAAATTTAGTCGGAAAGTTAAGCGTTGGTTAATATTATTTTATCATTTAGTTGTGTTATTTTTCCGCTCTCTTTAGTGAATCTAAGGGTAATAAAATTTTAAGATACTGTTTTGTAGCGGGTTATATCTATAAATGTCGATAACTGTAATTTTCACACTAATTATGTTAAAATTTTTGCACTTGGCTATCAGGTCTTGTTAAATTTTCCGTCTATGCGCTGTGTTCCTTTTGCGTGCCTTATTGGTTTTTTAATGCTGCTTTAACCAATTTTCCCGACTCAGTTAATACTTCATCATTTTTAAGTTGATTGGCTGTTGTTCCGGGTTTTATAGCTGCAGACATCTCATCTTTGTCTGCAATAGACCAGTTACACCAGGAGATATTATTTTCTTCTGCAAAATCCCACCATTTATGGGCTTCTTCAGCGTTTATTTCGTCATCGCCATTAGCAAGGGTGGTTCCAAATTCTGTAATAAAGAGCGGTAGGTTCTTATCTAAGGCTTTTCTGGCAATAGCTCTCAGCTCTTCCTTGTGCGTGGCTGCATAATAATGGAGTGTGTAGGCAATATTATTTTCTTCTATAGGGTCTTCAGCTGCAAGGTCTACTCTTTGTGACCATCGCGGAGTTCCGCATATAATTATATTGTCAGGATCCTTTTCCCGTATTTCTGAAATTATTGTTTCATGATAAGGCTTTAAGACATTGCTCCAGGACACTTCCAGGGGTTCGTTGTAAATTTCATAGAGAAGATTTGGTTGATCTCCGTACTTAGTTGCCAGCTCCTTAAAAAATGTTTTTGATTCTTCGGTATGATCTTCGGCGTGGTGGTCGTGCCAGTCTACAATAACATAAATACCCAACTCGATAGCGGCATCGATAACCCGGTAAACTTTTTGTTTTTCCCTTTCAGGGTTCTGTAAATAGCCATCATGTTCAATAGCCATTGCTGCTCTTATTACATTTACATTCCAGCCCTCTTTCAGGTTTTTTACAGTTTCAAAATTATAAAATTCCGGTTCCCACTGGCTCCAGAAAAGCGACATTCCTCTTAGCTGAACGTTTTCGCCATTTTGGTTTACCAGGTTTTTTCCTTGTATGATGAGTTGCCCATGCAGTGCCACAGGTGTTTCATTCTCAATGTCCTCCTCAGCTTCTTCTTCTGTTTCTTCCTCTTGTTCCTCTTCAGGATTGGTGTCTTCTTCTGTTTCTGTTTCCTCACTGTCTAATGGGGCTTCTTCTTCCACGACGTTTTCTTCATCTTTAACAGGTTCCTGTGTTGGAGTGCAGTTAGTGAAGAGGGAAAATTGAATTAATAGTAGGAGTAAAAACGTTGTTTTCTTAATTGTCATGATAAAATAGTATAATAAAGGTTAAAGTACCCGCTTAATTCCGCTAAATTCTTCGCGGTATTGACTGGGTGTGCAACTTTTGGTTTTCTTAAAAACCCGGTTAAAATTGGCAATATTATTAAATCCGCAGTTAAACGCAATTTCAGCAATACTCATATCTTTTTCTATAAGCCATCTTGCTGCGTATCCTATTCTCGTGTCATTTACGTATTCAATAAAAGTTTTTCCGGTTCTCTTTTTTATAAAACGGTTAAAGGAGACCTGGCTCATGTTTACCAATTGCGACATTTCTTCCAGGCTTATTTTATTCTGATAGTTTTCCTGTACAAATTCATAAATTGTTTTTATTTTTTCGCTATTCTCAAAGTTTTTGTTCTCCGAAATGTATGTCGATAATAGCCTTTGCTTTCTGGAATTTGCCAGGTCGTGTAACACCGAAATAAATTCCAGGAAATAATCGATACTGTCAATTTTCGATAAGCGTTGGATCTTCGGTTTTATTTCTTCTGAAATCTTAGCTGAAAACAATATCCCATGAGCAGATCTTTCAAACATATCCTTTATAGGCTTCATTATTCTGCGACTCAATAGCTTGCTATCTAAAAGATCATTGTGGAAGTGAATGGTAACCTCGTGTATTGCTTTACTCTTGCAGTTATGCAGCTCCCAGCCATGCTGGAGGTTTGGTCCAACCAAAACCAGTTCGATTTCCTCAATTTCTTCCATGCTGTCACCAACGATTCTTCTCACCCCTTTACCGTTGGCGATAAAATTTAATTCAAATTCCGGATGAAAATGAATAGGAAAATCAAAATCGTCTTTTACTCTATCGAAAACCAGGAAGCTGTCTTCTGGTGAGAGTTGAGTAATTTCTCTGTGAATGTCTTTATGCATAATAAAATTGATAACAGTCAATTAGTAAATTTTAATTACAAAATGACAAAATGATATTGATATAATAGTCTCAATCGTTTTAATTTTGGGTTAACATAAATGTTAGCTTGTAAAAGTAATTTTTGGTGAAAAACGGAAAGGTTAAAGATACTATAAGCTTTTCTTAAAATGAAAATTATTTATCACTTCTATGCAGATTTAGAACAATAACATGAAAAATTTTGTCAGATTAGTTACAGTTTTTACATTTTCAACGTTCATATCATGTGGTCCGTTACGTAATTTTGATGCAGACACCATTGTTTTGGCCGATACAGATGCAACGAGGGAAACTAAAATTCTTTACCGGCGCGTTAGTGAAATTGGGAAGGAAGGAATTGCATTTGGACACCAGGATGCGACAGCTTATGGTATAGGTTGGAAGCATGAAGATAATCCACAGGAAATAAGAAGTGATATTAAGGACGTTACGGGAAAATTTCCTGCAGTTCATGGTTTTGACCTGGGGCATATAGAACTTGGTAAAAGTTATAACCTGGATACTGTCTCTTTTGCTCTTATGAAAGATCATATTCGGGAGATGCATAAAAAAGGGGCTGTTATTACTTTTAGCTGGCACCTGGATAATCCTGTAACAAATAAGAGTTCCTGGGACCCGTCTTCCGCTGTTTCAGAAATATTGACCGGTGGTTCGCAGCGGGAAAAATATGAGCTTTGGGTAAAGAGGATCTCTAACTTCTTTCTTTCTCTAAAGGACGATAATGGTAAATTTATACCTGTGATCTTTAGACCATATCACGAAATGAATGGCGGATGGTTCTGGTGGGGTGAAGGCAATGTTTCAAATTCAGATTATAAGCAGTTATGGAAGGAAACCCTGGAGCTCTTGCAATTTAATGGTGTTCACAACCTGCTTTATGCTTATTCTCCAAATATAGTTTCCAGTGAGGAGGAGTACGAGAAGTATTATCCCGGGGATGCGTATGTGGATATTCTTGGTGTGGATATCTACAATCACGGGGGAGACGAAGTATTTGTTAAAAATTTAAAGTCGAACCTGGAGATTGTAAAGAGAAAGGCAGGACTAACAAATAAGCCATATGCTCTTTCAGAAACAGGAAACAATAATTTTGGTAAAGGAGAGGACTGGTGGACACAGGTTCTTTATCCCGGAATAAAAAACTCCGGTATTTCCTGGGTTCTGCTTTGGAGAAATGATAGTCCTTCCCATTATTTTTCTACGTACAAAGGAGAAATTTCTGAAGAGGATTTTAAAGAATTTGAGTCTTTGGAAGAAATCCTATTTCTTGATGAAGTAGAAGACATTTTTAACTAAAAAAAGCATTAATGCTACAAGGTTTAGACATTGCCATAATTCTGGCATATCTCGTAGGAACTATATTAATAGGACTGGCATTACGAAAAAAAGCACAAAAGAGTAAAGATGATTACTTGCTTGGGGGGAAAAGTCTTCCCTGGTACATGCTGGGACTTTCTAATGCTTCCGGTATGTTTGATATCTCTGGTACGATGTGGCTGGTTACCTTAACCTTTGTCTATGGCTTTAAAAGTATATGGATCCCATGGCTTTGGCCGGTTTTTAACCAGGTTTTTCTTATGATATATTTGTCAGCCTGGCTTAGACGATCCAATGTGACCACAGGTGCCGAGTGGATTCTTTTTCGTTTTAGTAGTGGGAAAGGAGGGAGACGTTCTCACGCCATAATAGTAGTTTTTGCAATACTTAGTTGTCTCGGTTTCCTGGCGTATGGATTTATCGGGCTGGGGAAATTTGTAGAAATCTTTATTCCTTGGGAAATAGTTTCTGCATACATTCCTTTCGATATACCACCCGCTTACATACCACACTTTTATGGTACTATTTTTACATTATTTGCTGTATTTTATTCTGTTTTGGGGGGTATGTCTGGTATTGTATGGACAGACTTGCTTCAATATACAATAATGACCGTTTCTTCTATTGCTATTGCCGTAATCGCATGGCTTGCGGTAGGGGAGAACACGCTTAATGTTCCCGATGGTTGGCTTAATCCGTTTTTTAACTGGGAACTTAACCTGGATTGGAGCGGAATTATAGATGAAGTGAATACAAAAATTGTTTCTGATGGATATTCACTCTTCGGAATCTTTTTTATGCTCATGGTTTTTAAAGGAATACTGGCAAGCATCGCAGGGCCGGCACCTAATTATGATATGCAGAAGATACTTTCTACCAAATCTCCTCTTGAAGCTGCAAAAATGAGTGCTTTTTCAATTTTTGCCCTCATGCCTACCAGGTACTTAATGGTAGGTGGTTTCTCAATTTTGGCTGTTCTCTTCTATGATAGACTGGACCTTACAACTGCAGGGCTTCTTGATTTTGAAAAAGTCCTTCCTGCGTCCATAGAACAATTTGTGCCGGTAGGATTACTGGGTCTGCTTCTCGCAGGTCTGTTGGCCGCATTCATGTCTACCTTTGCAGGGACTTTAAACGCTGCCCAGGCTTATCTCGTAAACGACATCTATTTAAAATATAAAAATCCGCAGGCTTCGTCCTCGAAGGTTAAGATGATGAACTATAGTAGCGGGATCGTAGTGGTTATTATTAGTATTATTCTGGGGTTCTTTGTTCAGGATGTAAATTCCATATTGCAATGGATCGTCTCAGCATTATATGGAAGTTACGTGGTGTCTAATGTCTTAAAATGGCACTGGTGGAGGTTTAACGGTGAAGGCTACTTTTGGGGAATGCTATCGGGGATTATACCGGCCTTAGTTTTTCCAATTTTTACAGATACGCTGGACCTTTATTATTTCCCGGTGATTTTACTAATTTCAATTGCGGGTAGTATAATAGGAACTTATACTGCCGGACCAACAGATGATGATACGCTTATGGAATTTTATAAGAGAACAAGACCCTGGGGCTTTTGGAAGCCCATAAAAGAAAAAGTAAAGCAGGAGGATCCCGCATTTGAAGAAAATAATGCGTTTGGCAGAGATATGTTTAATGTGCTTATAGGTACTATAGCCCAAACCCTTCTTGTTGTAATCCCGTTTTACATAATTCTCAGAGAAAATGTACCTCTTATAATCTCATGTGTGATCTTGATCATCACTGTAGTTATTCTAAAGAAAAACTGGTGGGATAAAATTAAAACCGAACCAAATATTACCAGAAAAAATTAAGGAAGAATGGATTTTAAAGATGAAAATAAAACTATAAAGAAGCTTCCCGGCTTTCAGGAAGTTTTGGAAAGCCATCAAAAGCTAATTGAAAGAAAAAACAGCCCTGAGGAAATATCCAATGGGATCTATGAGAGGTATCAACATCCGGTTGTTACTGCGGCACATGCACCGCTGGAGTGGAGATATGACTTTAACCTTAAAACAAATCCGCTGGGTCTTGAGCGAATTGGGATTAACGCCACCTTTAATCCGGGTGCCATGAAATGGAAAGATGCTTATGTGCTGGCTGTAAGGGTGGAAGGGAATGACAGGAAATCCTTTTTTGCCATTGCAGAAAGTCCTAATGGTGTAGATAATTTTAAGTTTTGGGAAAAACCTGTAGTTCTTCCGCAAACAGACGAGCCCGATACTAACGTTTATGATATGCGGCTTACGCGTCATGAAGATGGTTGGATTTATGGAGTATTCTGTACAGAAAGAAAAGATAAAAGCCGTCCTGAAGATACTACTGCGGCGGTAGCCAATGCAGGGATTGCCCGTACTAAGGACCTTATAAACTGGGAACGTTTGCCCGATTTAATTTCGAATTCGGGACAACAGCGTAACGTTGTCCTGCATCCTGAATTTGTAGATGGAAAATATGCGCTGTACACCCGTCCGCAGGATGGATTTATAGAAGTGGGTAAAGGAGGGGGAATTGGTCTTGGGTACGTGAAGGACCTGAAGAACCCTGTGCTGGAAGACGAAAAAATCATTAATCATAAGGCATATCATACCATTTATGAGATGAAGAATGGTCTGGGGCCGGCACCTATTAAAACAAAAGAAGGCTGGCTGCACCTGGCACATGGTGTGCGTAACACGGCAGGAGGTCTAAGATATACGCTTTATATTTTTATGACGGCCCTGGAGGATATTTCTAAGGTGATCCACCAACCTGCAGGTTATTTTATGGCTCCAAATTATACAGAAACAGTAGGGGACGTTCCTAACGTTCTCTTCGGAAATGGCTGGATAAAAGATGAAGATGGTAAGATTTTTATCTACTATGCATCTTCAGATACACGCTCGCATGTGGCTGTATCTTCGGTAGAAAAACTTCTGGATTATGTAAAGAACACTCCTGAAGATGATTTCACCTCGGCTGCTTCTGTAGAAAAAATTATACAGCAGGCAGATAAAAATAAATCACTTTAAAATGCAGCTTAACTCCCGCAACATCTTAAAAAACGAATTATCGGCAGAACTGGACAATATCCTGGACTACTGGAAAACGTTTAGTAAGGATAATGAATACGGTGGCTTTGTAGGCCGGCGGGATCACTTCAATACGCTTGTTCCTGAAGCAAACAAAGGGATTATTTTAAACACCCGTCTTCTCTGGACATTCTCGGCAACAGGAAATTTCCGGCAGGACAAAAGTACTGTTGAAATTGCAACAAGAGCTTACGATTACCTAAAGGAATTCTTTCAGGACAGGAAAAACGGAGGTGTCTTTTGGGAGCTGGATTACCTCGGGAACCCGGTAAATACAAGGAAGCAGATTTACGCCCAGGCTTTTGCTGTTTATGCCTTGTCTGAATATTATAAACTAACTCAGAAAGAGGAAGCGAAAAATTGGGCTGTTTCCCTTTTCGAGCTTATTGAAAAACATGGAAGGGACAGAGAGAATAATGGATATTTGGAAGCTTTTCAGCAGGATTGGTCACCAATTGAGGATATGCGTCTAAGCGAGAAAGAAGATCATTCCGCTAAAACCATGAATACACATCTTCATATTCTGGAGGCCTATACTACCTTGTATCAAATTACCAAAAAGGAAAAAGTAAAGGAAGCCTTGCAGAACCTTTCAATTCTTTTTCTTGAAAAATTTTATGCTGAAGAAATTCAGCATTTTCATCTGTTTTTCGATGTAAATTGGAACAGAACAAACAATATTGTTTCCTATGGCCACGACATCGAAGCGGTTTGGCTTATAATTGAAGCGATAAAAACCTTACAGGATCCCGATCTTCTGGAAAAGGCAAATACGGTGGCTGTTGCTGTAGCAGAAACTTTTCTGAAAGAAGGTTACGTTAAAGGCTCGGGAGTAGTAAACGAGAAAAACCTGGAATCGGGAAAGTTGGATGCCGACAGGCATTGGTGGCCACAGGTAGAGGCGATGGTAGGGCTCGATTTTGCTTTCAGATTAACTAAAGAAAATAAATTTCAGGAGGCAATATTCGATATTTGGGAGTACACTAAATCGCAAATTATAGACCGGCAAAACGGGGAATGGCATTTCCGTGTAAATGAAAAAAATGAACCTTACACAAGCGAGGATAAATTAGGAATGTGGAAAGCGCCGTATCACAATTCAAGGGCGTGCATGATGTTAGTAAAATAAAAAAATATGAAAAAGCTTAGTTACTTATTGTTATTATTTGTCTTTGTAATCACTACTGCATGTAGTGAAGACGATAGTTTTGATGAACCGGACCCGGTTGAAGAAACACCCGAAGAAGTTCCGGAAGAGCCGGAAGAACCTACAGAACCTGAAGTTCCCGAAGAAACACCCGAAGAGGGGGATCCGCAGACTTATGCTTTTGCTCCCGGGGAGACCAGGGGCTATATAGTAGATGGATCGGCTTCAGAAGAAACTGTGGCATTATTTTATCACTTGAAAGCAATTTCCGATTCCCGTTTTATCATAGGCCAGCAGGATGCTTTTAATGCTTTTTATAATAGTGATTCCGGAGAATCCGATATGAAAAAACTAACCGGAAGCGATCCCGGGATGCTCGGTTCAGATTTCATGTTTATTACAGATGATTCCAATAACGGGGAGGCCGGTAACTGGTTCTATCAGCAGGAACAACAAATTACCCAGGATGCAATTGAAGCTTATGATAAAGGTATGGTGAATGCTTTTACGTGGCATTTACGCGAACCTTATGAAGGGGATGATTTTTA
The DNA here is from genome assembly GCF_031846515.1 of Autumnicola lenta. Classification (NCBI taxonomy): domain Bacteria; kingdom Pseudomonadati; phylum Bacteroidota; class Flavobacteriia; order Flavobacteriales; family Flavobacteriaceae; genus Autumnicola; species Autumnicola lenta. Next base: position 37,828 of record NZ_JAVRHO010000001.1, on the reverse strand, counting down.
CACCAGTGAAATGACAGCTTTTCAAAGAGAAAACGCATTTAGAAGTATTATGCCCGGAGGTGCTAACCACGATTATTATAGAGAAAAGCTACAAAAAGTGGCAGAGGTGGTAAAAAACCTCAGAGGAAGTGACGGCACACTTATACCGGTAATTTTCAGGCCTTTTCACGAATTCGATGGGGACTTCTTTTGGTGGGGTGCACCTTATTCCACTCCGGCAGAGTTCAAGGAAGTATGGAGATTTACCGTTACTTATCTTAGGGACGAGTTAGATGTGCACAATATTTTGTACGCATTTGCGCCAGATAATAGCTATACAAGCAAAAGCGCCTATTTAAGTAGATATCCGGGAGATGAATATGTGGATATCTTAGGTATGGACAATTACGGAGATTTTTCTTCACAAAGCGGCTCTGGTGTTGCAGCAGCTAATCAGAAGCTAAAAGTGGTTTCAGATCTTGCGAAGGAAAGGAATAAAGTGGCAGCATTAACCGAGACAGGTTATTTTGTAGACGCTCAAAATCCATTGCCGTCCAATTTTTATTCAGAAAATATATACAATGTCATCACAGAAAGTGATGTGAATATAGGTTTCATAATGTTCTGGCAAAATTATGCCGATTCTTATACGGTACCTGTTCCGGGAGTAGAAGGGGAAGATGATTTTATGGAATTTATCGAAAAGGAGGAAGCACTTCTATTAGAGGACCTGCCGTCGTTGTACGACATGCCGGCCAATTAAGCTAAAATGTAATGGAAGAGTGATCTATGGGAAGTAAAATGCTTTACAGGAAGCTAACTTAATACTATTTTGCCTGGAGGTAGCTCACCTGATAGCTTCAGGAAAAGTAACTAACTCTAACTAATATTAATAACAAATGAAAAGAACAGCATGTTTTTCCCTGATAATTGTCACCGCAATGGGGATGTTAAGTTTCAGCGGTAACGACAGAAGACTAAATCAATCTATGGAAACTTTAGAAATTGACAGCATTACCCAAAAAGTAGATTCATTGTTAAACCTTATGACCCTTGAAGAAAAAGTAGGGCAAATGAACCAATATAATGGCTTTTGGGAAGTAACCGGCCCGGCTCCCGAAGGTGGTAGTGCAGAACTCAAATATGAGCATTTGCGAAGCGGTCTGGTTGGCTCCATGCTAACCGTGCGCGGGGTGGAGCAGGTTAGAGCGGTTCAGAAAATTGTAGTTGAAGAAACCAGGCTCGGGATTCCGCTCATTATTGGGTTCGATGTTATTCACGGTTATAAAACCTTAAGCCCGATTCCATTGGCAGAATCGGCAAGCTGGGATCTTGAGGCGATCAGGAAATCTGCAGAGGTAGCTGCTTCAGAAGCGGCTGCTTCCGGAATAAACTGGACCTTTGCACCCATGGTCGATATTTCCAGGGATGCACGCTGGGGCCGCGTTATGGAAGGTGGAGGTGAAGATCCCTACCTGGGCAGCAAAATTGCCGTGGCAAGGGTTAAAGGCTTCCAGGGAGAAGATTTGTCTCACCCACTTACAATCGCTGCCACCGCCAAGCATTTTGCCGGCTATGGTTTTGCTGAAGCAGGACGGGAATACAACAAAGCAGATATTGGGACACTTACGTTACACAACATCGTTTTGCCTCCTTTTAAAGCTGCGGAAGAGGCCGGAGTAAAAACCTTTATGAATGGATTCAATGAATTGAACGGGGTGCCTGTTACCGGAAATGAATATTTATTAAGAGATATTCTGAAGCAAAAGTGGGGTTTTGAAGGTTTTGTTATTTCAGATTATGCCTCTATTGAAGAAATGGCTACTCACGGCTTTGTGAAAAACGAAAAGATGGCTGCTAAAAAAGCCGTACAGGCAGGCGTAGATATGGATATGGAATCCTATTCTTATGTAAACGAACTTGTTGCACTTGTGAATGAGGGCCAGGTGGACGAAGCACTTATTGATGATGCGGTTAGAAGGATACTGCGTGTTAAGTTCGAGCTTGGATTGTTTGAAGACCCATACAGGTATTTGGATGAAGAAAGAGAGCAAAATATTATAGGAAGTAAGGAGAATCATGAAGCAGTTCTTGATATGGCCAAAAAATCCATAGTCCTGCTTAAAAATGAGAACAATATTTTACCCCTGGAGAAAAAAGGTCAGAACATCGCTCTTATCGGTCCGCTTGCAGATGATAAAAACAGTCCGTTAGGAAGCTGGAGAATAGCATCAGATGATAATACTGCTGTTTCTGTTTTAGAAGGAATGCAAAAATACGAAGGCAATAACCTTGTTTTTGAAAAAGGAGCAGACCTCGTAAACGGAAGGGTAACTTTTATTAACGAACTCGAGTTTAATACCACCGACAAGAGCGGATTTGATGCAGCTCTGGAGGCAGCAAAAGATGCAGATGTAGTGGTAATGGTTCTTGGCGAGCATGGTTTCCAGAGTGGAGAGGGCAGGAGCCGTACAAATCTTGATCTTCCCGGCGTTCAACAGGAATTAATGGAAAAAGTTTATGAAGTAAATCAGAATATCGTTCTTGTTCTTAACAATGGACGTCCTTTGGCCATTGAATGGGCAGAAGAAAATATTCCGGCAATTGTTGAAGCATGGCATTTGGGAACAGAAACCGGCAATGCAGTTGCCCAGGTTCTTTATGGAGATTATAACCCCAGCGGAAAATTACCAATGACTTTCCCACGGAATGTCGGTCAGACACCAATCTACTATAATCATGGGAATACCGGAAGACCTGAAGCAACCGAAATGGTATTCTGGTCGCATTACATGGATGTTGAAAACACGCCACTTTATCCTTTTGGTTATGGACTAAGCTATACAGATTTTAGTTATGATAACCTGAAACTGGATAAAGAAGAAGTGAGTGTTTCCGGAGAACTTAATATCTCCGTTGAAGTTACCAATACTGGTAATTACGACGGAAAAGAGGTTATTCAGCTGTACATCAGGGACATGTATGCCAGCGTGATAAGACCGGTAAAAGAACTGAAAGGTTTTGAATTAGTCGAAATATCTAAAGGAGAAACAAAAACAGTAAATTTCACACTTACTGAGAAAGAACTGGGCTTCTATAATGCACAGGGAGAATATGTTGTAGAACCCGGAGAATTCCAGATCCTTGTAGGAGGAAGTTCTGTAGAAGGACTGCAGGCTTCTTTCAATTTAGTTGAATAACAGACTGTTCTATTTTTTTAAAAATAAACTCCTGTGTCAATCTGATGCAGGAGTTTTTTTATTTTGAAGCTTTACTTCGGCAGAAAAAATAGTAACAAGATTTTCTCTGAAAAATCAGACGCTATATCAGGTTTAGCCTGTCGAAGCCCATTAGAAGACTGGTTATATTGTAAAGCGCTGAAGGTCGAAAATTGGTCAATTTAAGGCTGATCTTTAGCCTGTTATTAAAGGAATGAAAAGACTTCACAGGTTTTCAAAACCTCTGAGGTCTGATGCCGATAATTGCCAAATTTTGATGCTCATTAAAAGTTTCCGATCAGAAATTAAACTCCTGGCGCTTATTTCCTGCAGCGCAGCGCTCTTTGCTCTTTTTAGGGGTCGGTAATTGTCAAATTTTATGCTGAACTTTAGGTAGATACCGGATTTACTTGGATCTGTCCTCCAATAGCTTTTAAAACTTTCATTATTGTAGAAAACTGTGGTTTTGCTCCGTCCGACAACGCTTTGTATAAACTGGGTCTGCTTAACCCTGTTTCTTCTGATATTTTGGTCATTCCTATCGCTTTTGCGATATGTCCAATGGCATTAATTACATCTGCATTATCTCCTTCTTGTAAAACAGTGTTAAGATACTCAGCAATCATTTCTTTACTATCTAAATATTCTGCTACGTCAAATTTCGAAGTTTTCATTTTTACTACTCTTTTAATTTTTTCCAGATTTCTTTTGCTTTAGCGATATCCTTTTGTTGAGAAGACTTACCTCCACCAACCAGGAGGACAATTATTTTTGCGTTTTTTTCTTTAAAGTACAAACGATATCCTTTTGCGAAATTAATTCGCATTTCTTTAATGCCGCGACCTACAGGTTTGCAGTCTCCAAAATGTCCATCCTTTTCTAGTTTCTGAATTCGAAATAGAATTTTTGCTTTGGCTTTCAAGTCTTTTAGCTTTCTAAACCATTTATCAAATTCATCGGTTTTTTCAATAAACAACATCACTGTATCTACTTGGATACAAATTTAAAGAAATTTCTTATTTAAACTTTATTTATTAATGCTTTCTTTTTAGTCTGATAGTAGTATTTCTCGCCAATAATTGCTGAATTTCAAAGTTGATTAAAAGCTATTTGATTGAAGACTGCACTTGCATCATGCTGAGGATCTTAATTTATGTTTCCTGAAGCGCAGCGTTATTCGTTTGATTGCAGATCGATAATTGCCAAATTTTGATGCTCATTAAAAGTTTCCGATCATAAAGTTAAACTCCTGGCTCTTATTTCCTGCAGCGTAGCGCTGTTGCTCTTTTTTAGGGATCGATAATTGTCAATTTTTGTGCTGAACGACCTGCCAGGTTTTTAGAACCCGGCAGGTCTGTAACCTCTGGAATTATGGATGGAGATTCTGACGTTTCTAATTTCTGAAGGTCGAAAATTGCCAAATTTAAGGCTGAACTTTTGCGCTGTTATTAATGGAATGAAAAGACCTCACAGGTTTTCAAAACTAGTGAGGTCTGATGCCGATAATTGCCAAATTTTGATGCTCATTAAAAGTTTCAGATCAGAGAATTAAACTCCTGACTCTTATTTCCTGCAGCGTAGCGCTCTTTGCTCTTTTTTTAAGCTACAATTCTGCTCTAAAACTGGACGCAGGCAGCCCCGCTTCATTTAAAACATTGGAAGTACTCGTACTTCCCCAGGAAAATCTTACTTTTTTGGGTTCTTTTACTTTTCCTGACCTTAAAATGATCACATTATCACTAATTTTGGCGATGGCAGGATGAAAATTGCCATTTTCACCGGCAAGCTCGAATTGCGATTCCTTATTGCTCTTGTCAAAATGCAATTCTTCAGCATGTTCAAAATAGATTCTTACTTTACTGCCATCTTTTTCCGCTTTTTCGAACTGTGGGGCATAAGCACCATCTATTTCTTTTCCGTAGTGATCTGCAAGTGCAAGTCTGGCAAATCTTAGCCCTACATCCAGTTTATTGCGGGGATGGATGTCTTTAATATTGCCAATATCGCTGGTCATGACCATGCCTGTTTTTGGCAATTTTCTTACCCGGCGCTGCGCATCCCGTATTTCCACACCAGAATAATTATCACCATAATCGTAAGGTGCTATTTGGGCATAATAAAAAGGAAATTCTGTTTCCCACTCGTCACGCCAGCTTTTAATAAGTGTAGAAAATAGCTGCTCATAATAAGCCGCATTACTTGTATTGGATTCGCCCTGGTACCACAAAATCCCCTGAATTTTAAACGGAACAAGAGGAGCAATCATCGCATTATAAATCAATCCCGGCTCATTTGGTCCCCAACGCTCGGCGGGTAGCATTTTGGCTGCTTTTGCAAGGCTGTCATTACTTATAATTGCTTCGGAAGGAACCCATACTTCAGCGGGAGTTCCACCCCAACTGGAATTGATAAGTCCCACGGGCACGCCAAGTTCTTCCTGAAGTTTTTTTCCGAAGAAGTAAGCTACAGCACTAAAGTTCTTCATCGTTTCCGGAGAACTCTGTACCCAGCTACCATCCAAATCCTGCTGCCTGTTTTCAGCAGTTCGATGTGCTACAGAAAAAAACCTGATCTGGTCGTTTTCTGCTTCCGAAATGGCTTCTTCAGCATTGGTAATGCCGGCGCCGGCACTCCATTCCATATTTGACTGTCCAGAAACCAACCACACTTCACCCAATAACAGGTTTTTCAGTTTAACTTCGTTGTATCCCGAAATGGTGATTTCCTGGCTGCCGCTTACATCTGGCGTAGAAAGGGTAATTTGCCAATTTCCGTTTCTATCACCTTTGGTGTTAAGCTGCTCATCACTCCAGCTAGTACTTAGCTTGATCTCTTCACCCGGCTTGGCCCATCCCCAGATTTTCACCTCGGCATTTCGTTGTAATACCATATTATCTGAAAATATTTCCGGAAGGCTGATATTTGCAAAAATTTGAGCACTACTCAGGATTAAAAGCAGGAAAAATGCAGAATTTAATTTCATCAGGAATTGTTTTGAAGTAGTTCTTTAAAAAACGGAATAAGTTGTTCTGCCATTAGTTCATGGTCTTCAATATCTGGATGATAGCCGCAGCCGTGCGGAGTTACAGCGTCAAATTCAAAGATATTTATTTCCTTCTCAGGAAAATTTTCTTTTACATTTTGAAGCGATTCCAGCAGTATCTCGTTGTTTTCCCCACTCACCATTGGGCTGGTTAAAAGGGCAATTTTCACCCCCGGATACTTTTGAAAGATCATTTTTACAAACTTTTTATAATTGGAAGTGAACTTTTCCTGATCAAAATCTGCTCGTGCTTTTTCACCGTCGCCCAGGGAAAGATCGTTGGTGCCCAGGGCAATACTTACCACCTCGGGAGCTTCCTCAAATTTGGCTTTTTTAGAATTGTCGTTATTGAGGTAAAGATTTTCATAAACATCGGGCATCACTGGTTGGTCTTCGTCATTCCAGTTGCGGTACATTCCCATTCCCGAAACGCAGGATAATTCAAAATCTGTATTTAGAGCCCTGGCGACCCTTGGGCCGTATGCGAGATACGCGTTATGCTGAAAATACCATTCCCCGGTATCGCACGGATATTCTTCTGTGTCGGCTCCCATTCCGCAAGTAATGGAATTACCGATAAACTCAATTTTTGGGCGATCTTCAATTTCCGGAGTACTTACTTCTTCTGCCGCTATTCCGTGGAAATAGAGCGTGCCGGTAGTAGCTTCGGTAGCTTTATAAATGCCCAGAGCATTGTTGCTGACGGAATCTGGTAAATCAATTTTTATAGCTTCGTCGGTCCGAAAACGTCCAAGGTAGCTTCCGTTAAGTTCAATATTTGCAAAAAGAGGCTGTTCATTTTCCCCGCTAAGGAAAATTTGGACGCTATCTCCTGAAACCTTCATTTTTACTGAAGCTCCGGAATTTATAAGTGCAACTGCAGTATCATTTATTTTTTCGATTCTTCCGGAATACTGGTAAGCATCGTTTTGAGCAGTAAAAGTTTGAGGTTCTTTTGTAGTCTCGCTACAGCCTATGCAAACCAGCAGGAGTAGCAGCAAAAGTTTCTGAATCATGGGAATTATTGTTTATACTTACGAAACTACAGGATTTCTTCAAAAAGCGGGGATAAATCTCTCTTTTTTATTGCTGCTGAAACATTACCTTTAACCGGGTCTTTTCCAATATCGACAGAGAACAATTTGAACAGTGTTTTATAGAGTGCTACAAACTCTGACGGCATTGCAGCCAAGAGAGGTGATTGCCATTAACAGTAAAACGATTAAGGGAGACCAAGGTCAGTGGCGGAAAATCCCCCGTTCATATGGTCAGTGCCTGGGCCAATGAAAACGACCTTGTTCTAGGACAGGTCAAAGTATCTGAAAAATCTAATGAAATTGCAGCCATTCCTAAACTATTGGAAGTCCTCTTCTTAGAAGACACCTTGGTGACCATTGATGCCACGGGTTGTAAAACTGAGATTGCCATAGAAATTACCAGCAGAAAAGCAGGTTATATTTTAGCAGTCAAGGAAAACCAACCCCAACTTTATAAAGATATAGAAGATGAATTTCGATTTGCCAAACAGATAGAAAAACAGGTGTCTGAAGATTTGGGGCACGGCAGGATAGAGACAAGGGTATGCCAGGTCATTAAGGATTTTCAATTTATGTCTGCTGAAACTACCCAAAAATGGGAAGGCTTAAAAGCAGCCATTAATATAGAGAGCGTTCGTAAATTTAAAAATAGCCACAAGCCAAAGGAGATGGCTACCTGGTACTATATCACCAGCTTGGAACCCAATGCAAAGGATTTTCAAAAAGCAATCCGTTCGCAATGGGGTATTGAAAACAAACTGCGCTGGACCTTGGATGTTGCCTTTTCAGAAGATGCATCGAGAAAACGGGCAAAAAATGCTTCCCAGAATTTTTCTATCCTAAATAAAATAGCCTTGAACCTGCTTAGAAATGAAAAAACAGCTAAGGTAGGGTTCAAAGGCAAGAGATTATAGCCGGCCACAAACCCAGGACCTGATTTAATGGAAAAAGCAAAATTCCCCTGAATAGTATTTCATACCCGAGTAAATAAAAGGACCATGACAAAAAATTACTTTCTACTAATTTCTGACTCCATAAAGATTTCCTTATTTGAGGGTAAACAAGTAAATTTTCGACCTTTTTTGCATTGAAATAAACCATTGGAATTATAAAAAGTAAGAGTAAAAATGCCGCAATAAGAAATGGATATGTCTCATCCAATTTAAATATTAACCCCAGGTCATTTATCCTTAAGGTAGGTATAAAACAATAAAGACTTAAAAAAGGCAAAATACCCATACAATTCCTCCCAGGTATCGTGTAAAAAGAATGAAATTTACATGACCCTTATCTTCTCCATATTTATTTTTAAAATGAAATTGAAGCTTTTCAGATTTAAAGGTAAACCAGTAAATAAGAAAAGTTAGGAGTCCGGTTAAAATGGCAATTGAAATAGTAAGATCTTTTAAGTTAAAACTCAGATCCATAGAAATGCTGATATTTAGAGGAAAATGTATCTATCCGACTGAAGAATAACTTAAAATTTCTTTTTGAAGTTTGTTTCCAATGACATTCATCTGGGTTTGTACAGGAACTAGTTTTTGGAAAATAACACTCAATTTATTGATTTTTCCGGGAATGATAACAAATTTTTTCTTTAAAAGTCTATTTATACTTATTTCTGCAACTTCTTTCGGAGTCAAAATTGATTTCTGAATAATCCCTTTATGGGAATTTATTCTTTTTGACACCTCTGAATTCGTTGCCAGACCTCCCGGACAGGTTACTGCAACATGTATATTTAAATCTTTTACTTCTCTGGAAAGTCCCATTGAGAATGACAAAACAAAAGACTTACTGGCAGGATATACAGTTTTATATGGCATAGGGGAAAAGGCCGCCAGACTTGCTACGTTTAAGATGTAATTCTGCTGATTTTTGCAAAAGAAAGGCAGCAACTGATGGGTTAATAATACCAGGCTTTGAATATTTAAGGAAATAATATTCTGAATATAATCTACAGAGGCTTCTTTGAATTTTTTCGTTCCCCCCATACCTGCATTATTAATTAACATGTTTATTTTATAAGGAGCAAGGTTTTTCACTAATTCATTGATCCTATTTATTTTAGTTAGATCGGTTTCAAAGTATAAAACCTTAATTTTATATTCCTCCTGCAAACTCCGGGCGGTGGTTTCAAGATTTTCATTTGGCAGGGAAACCAAAATAAGATCCCTTTTCCGCATGGCGCAGGATCGGGCAAAGGCATAACCCAAACCCTGACTTGCACCAGTGATGACGGTTAATTTATTATATGTCTCCATGGATTTTCAATTTTCGTTTGTAATATCTCAAAATACCATAATAGATTATTAGGGAGCTGGATAAACCTGTCACTAAACCCCCCATGAGCAGGGATAACATAACGTCTTTACCTGCCAGGAGAATAATTTTAAAAAAGCTAAAATCAATTTGATTAGGAAAAATGAAATCATTATCAATTCCTAAAAGTGTCTTTCCTAACCAATAATTAAAGGCAAAAATGAATACTCCAGTTATAGCATTGGTATTAAAAACAGCAAGACAGGCAGCTTTTTTATTTACCCCAAGAGATGAAGAAAAAAATAAGGCTATAAAAACCTGAAACCCCGGAACGGGCATCATCCCAATGAAAGAACCTAGGGCAAATCCCTTAGCTATGCTTTCAGGACTGCCACTTAAGGTAAAGATCTTAAGGCTTTTAATCTTTGCTATTAGTGTCTTCATTTTCAGCATTTTCTTTCAATAAATTAAGAGTTTTAATCAATCTGTCCTGTATAATCGGATCGGCAACAGCTCTTGGGAACTCGGGTTTGTCATGGCTAATACTTGTATAAACAACCTGCGTAATTCCACTGTTCAGGGGGATTAATTTCCATTCTGATTGGAGACTTTCAATGCGATTTACGTTGTCCTTTTTGGAAATAGAATTTGGCGAACTTTCAGACTTTATAATAAACTGCTTGTCTCCTTCTATTATTTTATTTATTGTAATTAAATCTTTTGATTTAAAAGGCCATGGTAATCTGAATTGCAAATATGTTTGCCAGAATTCTGGTCCGAGTATCTTGATAATACTTTCTTTAGAAATTTGCCGTTTTTTGAGTTTTTCAGAATTTTGAAATTGCTCAATTATTTCCGGAGGATTGGCATTAATAAAAAACTCTGCTTTCATTTCCCGCACCTTAATACCCTCTGTTGATGTAAGCCAACGGTAACTGATTTCAATTTCATTTTCTACTTTCTTAATCTCCCAGGTGGAAATATTTTGAGAATTTCCCTGAATAAAAAAGCAGTTCAGAATTAAAATGAAACAAATGTTATCTCTGGACATACAAACTTTTACTAAATTATTTTTTTAAATAAAAACTAAATTTAGTTTTTAAATACTTCCCTATCAATACCCATAAGTGGGTAGTTTTGAGGTTATGTTAGGTATTAGGAGACGGTCGTAACTTCTGGAGGTTAGCCGTAGTAATTTATATATAAAACCTGTAGATGAAGGCAAAGAAAGTCTGGATGTATATACTATTTGATTAAAGTGCTCAGCTTAATGAAAGTTTAATGCGTTTGCCCTGGTTGACAATGCATGCTTATGGCAGGTTGGCTACAGCTTTTGTATATTTAATATTATAACCCTTGAATCGCATTTATAATACATATCTGGATCAATGTGCACATCATTGATATTTTATGAATTTTAAAAAAGTTACGATTCCAATGGTGCTGAAAACTAGACGATTACAACTTCCCATTCTTCTGAAACCATGCAATAGCATTATCTATCGCCTGATCAATCGGTTGAAAATGAACACCTAGTTCTTCCTCTGCTTTTTTAGCAGAATAATAATTTTTAACACTTAAGATCTTCATGTTGGCAGATGAAACTGAAGTTTTTATAGCCATCTTTCTTATAAAATCCCCGCCGTAGCCAGCGACTAGAAGTAACTGTGTGGGCACTTTTATCATTACCGTTTTTGTTTCTGACCGTTGCACAATCTTGGTGAAAAACTCTTGATAGCTCAGGTTTTCCCCGGCCAAAAGGTAAGTTTCCCTGTTCTTTCCTTTTTCCAGTGCCGCACTAATCCCAAGTGCAACATCCCGCACATCTACAAAATTTTTTCCGCCGGGAGGATAAAAAATGAACTTTTTACCGTAGCCCATTAAAATAATTTCCCCGGAACTGGGTTTGCCGTCATAAGGACCGAGCATAAAAGTTGGATTTACGGTTATAACATTAATTTTATCAGCATAAGAAAGGAGCTTTTCCTGGCCTTCAAGCTTGCTTTTTGCATAAAGAGATTCGGTGAAAGGAGGTTTTAAAGGGGTCTTTTCTGTTCCCGGACTTTCTAAAGTTCCAAAACCCATCGTGTTTGCGGAACTTACGTAGATAAACCTTTTAAGCTGATGCTTTATAGCGGAATTGACAAGATTCTCACTTCCCAGGACATTTACTTTATAGTAGCTATCGTAATTTGGCAAATCTGGAGAAGTGAGGGCAGCGATGTGGATCACAGCATCACAACCGTTAACAGCATTTTCTACAGCAGAAACATCGGTAATATCCCCCTGCACAAGCTCCAGGTTTTTGTGTGGTGGCAGTAAAAATTTTTCTTTGCTTCTTAAAAGCCCTTTCACACTGTGGCCAAGCTCAAGAAAATGTTTTATAGTATTGGTTGCCAGTAAGCCGTTAGCTCCGGTAATAAGCAGCTTCATTAATCAGCGTTTTCTATTTCCTTCAGTGCATTATTGCTCAAAATTGACATTTTAACAGATACGGGTAAAACATGTAGTAAGAACCAGCCAAAGCGGTGCGCCCAGTTCAGTTTTATAACGTTTTTTCCGATGAAAAGTTGATCAATCGAAAGCCTGGCGATTTCTTCCGGCGGAAGAACAAATATTTTCGTCCGCATCCCTTGCTTGTCAATTCTCGAGGAAACATCTCCGTTTGTTTTGATGGGCCCCGGATTAAGTACGCTGAAAAAGACACCTTTATCTGAAAATTCATTCTGAAGACTTCGCGTAAAACTGTGTACAAAAGCCTTGGAAGCCGGATACACTGTTTTGTAAGCAATTGGGCACATCGCTGCCATACTGGAAACGTTCAGCACATAGGATTGTTCGCTTTTAAGCAGGTTGGGAAGGAGTTGGTGGGTGATTATGGAAGTAGCTTTTACATTAAGCTCAATCATCTTGTCAATATAATCTGCACCTGCTTCCAGAAATCTTTTGTTACCTCCAAATCCTGCATTGTTAATAAGAATATCGAGGCGAAAATTGTTATTTATCCATGCGGTAAGGTCCAGGACATTCTGTTTTATAGTAAGGTCTGTTTCGTAAAAATGAGCTTCACAGCCGGCTTTCCGGACTTCTTCTGCCACCTGTTCCAGGCCTTCTCCAGGTAAACTTACCAGGATTACGTTTCTTTGCCGTTTAGCGAGATCAAATGCAAAGGCTTTTCCAAGGCCTCTGCTAGCACCGGTGATTAGCGCGAAACGTCCCGGTTTTCCGTTTCTGGTTATATTCATTATTAGTTTATTAAAAGCAACAAATTTACTTTAAAACTTATCTTTTTCATAATTCATATCCTTATTAGTGCATTTAAATTTAAATGTATTTAACGATTTTCTCTAATTTGTGTAAAAACGATAAAAGCTGCAGATATAATTTTCTGAAGTGCTTATAAATGCGCTAAAAATCTTAGTTTTGGGGCTTATTATTAAAACCTGAAGAGAGTATTCTGCATGGAAAACAATAGGAATTACGTAATAGATTTTGACAGTACATTTACCCAGGTTGAAGCCCTGGATATTTTAGGTGAAATTTCATTGTCGGGAAAGCCAAACCGTGAGCAGCTCCTTGCTGATCTAAAATCGTTAACTGACAGAGGAATGGAGGGAGGTTTATCCCTAAGGGAATCTATCCAGAAACGTCTCGAATTACTGCAGGCAGAGAAAAGCCATCTTGAACCGCTTATTGAAAGCCTAAAAGGAAAAGTTTCTTCTTCTTTTGTACGAAATGAAGATTTTTTCCAGGAAAACAAAGATCACATCTTTATTCTTTCGAATGGTTTTAAGGAATTTATTGTACCTATCGTTTCCCAATATGGGATAAAAGAGGAAAATGTATTTGCCAACAGTTTTGTATTTGATGACGAGGGTAAAATTATAGGTTTTGATAAAGACAATGTGCTCTCTTCCAATAACGGTAAAGTGGAGCAGTTAAAAGCACTGGAGCTTAAGGGTGATGTGTATGTGATTGGCGATGGATACACAGATTATGAAATAAAAGCGGCAGGTCTTGCCAATAAATTTTACGCATTTACTGAAAACGTTTCGCGGGAAAAAGTGACTGCAAAGGCAGATCATATTACCCCGAGTCTTGATGAATTTTTATATCTACATAAAATGAATAAAGCTATTTCTTACCCTAAAAACCGAATTAAAGTTTTACTTCTTGAAAACGTGCATGAAGATGCTGTAGCCATCATGAAAAAAGAAGGTTACAATGTCTCGACGTATGCCGGGGGAATGGATGAAGATGAATTAGCTGAAAAAATTAAGGACGTTTCTGTTTTGGGAATCCGTTCCAAAACTCAACTTACCAAAAAGGTGCTGGATAATGCACAACGTCTTATTGCAGTTGGTGCTTTTTGTATTGGGACCAACCAGATAGACCTGGAGGAATGTCTTAAAAAGGGAGTTGCCGTTTTTAACGCTCCTTACAGTAACACGAGATCTGTTGTAGAGTTGGCAATTGGTGAGATTATCCTTCTTATGCGAAATCTTCCAGATCGTATTGCTGAAATGCACCAGGGAAAATGGAATAAATCCGCTTCCGGAAGTTATGAAATTCGTGGTAAAAAGCTGGGAATTGTTGGCTACGGAAATATTGGAGCTCAACTTTCTGTTGTGGCAGAGGCAATAGGTTTTGATGTTTATTATTATGATCTTGTAGAAAGACTTGCTTTGGGAAATGCCACTAAATGCAGCAGCCTTCAGGAACTTCTGGAAACTGCAGAAATTGTCACGCTTCATGTAGACGGAAGAGCAGCAAATCAAAATCTTATAGGAGAAGAGCAATTTCAGCAAATGCAAGAAGGTTCTATTCTTCTTAATTTGAGTAGGGGGCAGGTTGTTGATGTGAAAGCTCTTAAGAAGCATATTTCTTCAGGAAAAATTAAAGGAGCGGGAATAGATGTATTTCCGAAGGAGCCAAAAACGAACAATGAAGAATTTGAATCTGAACTGCGCGGATTGCCAAATGTTATTTTAACTCCGCATATTGGCGGTAGTACACAGGAAGCTCAGGAAAATATCGGAAATTTTGTTCCGGGAAAAATCATCGATTACATCAATACCGGTGGAACAACAAATTCTGTTAACTTCCCTAACCTGCAGTTGCCAAGTCTTGAAAATGCACACAGGCTTATTCATATTCATCATAATAAACCGGGCATTATCGCGCATATCAATAAGATTCTTGCTGCAAACGACATTAACATTGTTGGGCAGTATCTTAAGACCAACGAGACTGTGGGTTACGTGATTACAGATATTGACAAGGCTTACGATGCCGATGTGATTAAGGAATTAAAAGGCATAGAAGGCACAATTAAATTCAGGGTGCTTTATTAAATGTTATCTTTAAGCAAAAGAGGTTGACAATCTTCAGAATATGCGATAAATTTATTCTGAAGATCGTTTAAACTTTTTTGCTGTGGATCAGAACCCGAACACTTATCCGCCTTTCGAGGAGAAACTGAATGTGATTTCCCATGCCTTCGGTTTTGGATTAAGCATCTTTGGATTAGTGCTTCTAATCCTGCGCGCCGACGATTACGGAGAAACCGTTCATTTGGTAAGTATCCTTATTTTTGGAGCAAGTATGGTGCTTTTGTATGCAGCTTCCACGCTCTATCACAGCGCAAAAAAACACAGGCTACGGGTAAGACTTAATATCCTCGACCACTCTGCCATTTACGTACTTATTGCAGGGACTTACACGCCTTTTGCACTGGTTACCTTACAGGGAACATCCGGCTGGATTATCTTTGGTGTGGTTTGGGGAATGGCTTTGGCGGGAATTATACTTAAGTTTTTTTTCACCGGAAAATACCAGACCCTTTCTACAATTATGTATGTGGTAATGGGCTGGATCATCGTTTTTGCCGTAAAACCATTGGTAGAAAACCTTAGCTTTAACGGACTAATGTGGCTCGTCGCCGGCGGAATTTCATATACTATTGGTGCAGTACTTTTTAGCCTGGACAGGATAAAATTTAACCATGCAATATTTCACATGTTCGTGCTATTCGGAACGTTTTGCCACTTTATTTCTATCTACTATTATGTACTTCCCGCGGAATAAATATAATTTTGAATGATGAATTTTAAATTCTGAAGTAAGAAGAAAGAACAGAGAGAAAAAGATTAAAAATAGCCAAAGAGGAAAAGAGTGAAGGGGGAATTCGAAGTTAAAAGTATGAAGGCGAGCTACAAAAGTGCATTGCGGGGTTTCTGCGCTTATCTGCGGGATCTGCTGGAAACTATTCTTGAGAATTATTCGTGCATTCGAGGTCCGGAAAGGGAAGAGTTAAAGAGCGAAAAAGGAAAAAGAACATTCAAAATTCAGATTTCAAAATTTAAAATATCTTTTTTCTATCGACTATGGTCTACAGCCTACCAACTAATTCACCTCCAAACTACTATATCCCTGTCCGTTTCGGGTTAATTTGATTTGAGTGGCAATTCGTTCTTTTAGCGAATCCACATGACTAATTATTCCGATAGTTTTTGAAGATTCCGCCTGCAGTTTTTCCAAAGTATCGAGTGTTTGATCGAGCGTTTCAGGATCGAGCGTTCCAAAACCTTCATCGATAAACAGGCTGTTTATTTCCACATTTTTAGAAGCAAGGTCAGAAAGCGCCAAAGCCATAGAAAGGCTCAGGATAAAAGTTTCTCCTCCTGAAAGTGTTTTTACCGAACGTCGCTGCCCGCCCATATGTTCGTCAATAGCAACGAGTCCATCGTCTTCCTCTTCTTCGGGTTTATCGATGTGGTAACGGTCGCTGAGGTCTTTAAGGCGTACGTTGGCCAGCTGCAGTAACTGACTTAGACTTAAATCCTGGGCGAAATCGTTGAAATTTTTACCTTTCGAATCACCTATTAGCTCATTCAGTAAACGCCACCTTTTGGTCTGTTTCTCTTTTTCAGCAATTTCGGACTTTAATTCTCTTAGACGCTCCAGGTTTTCATCATGATTTTTGATAATCCAGTGAATTTCTTTGCACTCGTCACTTATATTCTGAAACTTTACTTTTTGATCTTCCAGCTCCTCCAGTAAAATCGACTTTTCCTTCTCTACATCCAGTTTTTCTGAAGTTTCCAGCTGTTGATTGAGAATTTTTAGAGAGGCAACAGAATTATCTATTTGCTTCTGAATCGTTTCCCGTTTAGAACGCAACGCATTACATTCTGAATCTGTCATTACTGCTTTAAAAGCATCTTCAATAGCTGCAAAACCTTGTTCTGCGCTTTTTCCGGAAAGATTTTCTTCTGTTTTTGACTTTACAGCCGCTTTTTCTTCGGAAGTTTTCTCAAGTTCTTCATGTTTTGAAACTAAAGCTTTCTTTTCTTCCTGGTTACTTATCCAGCGATTTTGAAACTGCTGACTGTCCCGAAAAATATCGTCTCCTTTATACAATTCGTCCAGTTTTTGCTTCAGTTCTTTTCCTTCTTCCAATATTTCCTGAAGTTTTCCCAGGGCAGGAATCCCGGCAGAAATGGCCGACGTTGTTTTTTGCCATTTTTCGTACTGCTCAAGCTGTTGGAGCTGATTTTCATAAGAGTTGCAGTTGTTTTCCCATTCTGTACTGGTTTCAGCTTTAGGAAGCATTGCATACTTTTCCGAAAATTGCAATTTTTGATGACCAGCCTTTTTTTCGGCATCTTGAAGATTTTTATCCAGCTCCTGCAAACGTTCCTGCAGATTTTTAAAATTAAGGCTCGCATTATTCAGTTTCCGGTTCCATTCCTGCAATTCATGCTGAATTTTGCCAATTTCCCTGTCCAGAGAATCATCTTTTTCGGGTAAATCCTGTGCATAAGGATGTTCGAGAGCACCACAGAGCGGACAGGCTTCTCCATTTTTTAAATTTAATCGGTGTTCTTCCAAACTTGCCCGCAATAGCTGGTTTTCCTTCTTTAAATTGAGATTTTCAAGCCGATTTTTATACTTTTCTGAAGTGTTTTCTGCTTTCTCTATCTCTTCCGGAAGAGTATCAAGCTTTGGAGTAATGACTTCTTTCTCAGCAGTCAGTTTTTCTATTTCTTCTGAAATTTTTTCTATCCTGAAGAAATCTCGTGTTGCTTCACGGGCCAGTTTTAAGTGCTTTTGAATATTTTCCTTTTCTTTCTGAGGATTCTGAAGGTCCAGTGTTTTAAGGTCGTCACTCAAATTTGCCAATTTTCGATCAGCTTCAAATTTTAGCTCTTTTAATTGCTGTAAACTTTCCGGAAGATCCTTTTCATTGAGCTGAAACGGAACTTCTCTTAATTCTGATAAAAACTGAGACTTCTGATAAGAATATGCACTTAGTTTTTCCTTTTTTTGCTCCTGTAACCCTTGAATTTTCCTCGTAAATGCCTGCAGTTTTTCAGGAAGATCTTCAGTATTGACTTCAGTATGAATAAAGGTCGATACTTGTCTTTTTAGAGCATTGGCTTTTTCTGAATTTTCCTGCTTCTTCTTTTTAATGTTTTTAATTTCCTCCTGGAGATTCAGAATCTCTTTTTTAAGCTGATTCCAGCTCCTTAAATCATCAGAAAAATCCTGGACTTTTTCGTGTTGCTTTAAAGGAAAACCGTGTTCTTTTTCAAAGGTTTTTAGCTTCTCTAAAGCTTCACTTTTCTGAAATTCTAACTTTCTAATTTCCTTTTTCTGACTTTCAATATTGCCTTTTAGCTCTAATGCCTTATTTAAAGCCTCAATTTCCTTCTGAAAATTCTCGCAGGCACTCGTTTTCTCCTGAAACTGTTCCTGATGGTTTTTCAGGATTTCTTCCTTAAGCAACTTCTGCTGAATAATCTTTATTTCATTCTGCTGTTCCTGGATATCTTGGTTTACGGCACGGTTTTTTTCAAATGCTTTTATTCCCAGTTTTCGGTAAATTCCGGTGCCGGTAATTTTCTCCAGTAATTCCCCACGTTCTTCTTTCTTTGCCTTTAGAAACTGTGCAAATTCGCCCTGCGCCAGCAAAACTGACTTTATAAACTGGTTATAATTGAGCCCGATTAAATCTTCATTTTTCGCCGGAACTTCAGATTTTTTTAGGTCGATAATTTCTCCGGTTTCCGCATTGCTTAGCTGCATATCATATTCCCGAAGATTCCCGGTTCTTGCAGTAGAAATACTCCAGAGGGAGCTGAATTCCCCACTTTTACTCTGGTAAGTGACACGCGCAAAAGCTTCCTTTTGGTTGCGGGTAAGAATTGCTCCTTTGGCGATAATTTCATTTTTGGTGATCTTGCCCAATCTCGGCACCTGGTTAAATAATGCGAGGGAAATTACATCTAAAATGGTACTTTTTCCACTACCTGTTGGGCCGGTGATCGCGAACAACGAACTGGCGGTAAAAGGAGCAGCGGTAAAGTCAATTTTATGTTCGCCTTTAAGTGAATTTATATTCTGAAATTCTATTTTTAGGATCTTCATTTTTAATCGTTTTCGCTATTTTCAACTTCTTCCAAAAGTTCATCAAACGCGGCAAGAATTTCGTTCCTGGTTTCTTCGTCATAGTGATGCTCATTTATGAGTTTTGAAAAAACCTCTTTTGGCTTTAAATCTTCGAGCTGCTGAGAATTTTTGTAAAGATCACCGGCAGATTTTACCTGATTTTGGAAGGTTGCCCGGTGTTTTACAATTTCGTAACCCGGAGTTTTGAAATTGGTAACCAGTTCGTCGAGTAAATAGATTTTTGTAGCGTCGTAATGCTCTTCCTTCAGTTCTATTTCAATTAAAGAATCCAGGTGATTATGCTTTTCAAGTGCGCCAAGTTTTAATTGTAACTCTTCAATGCTGCCGCTAATTTTCAGCAATTTTCGGAAAGACGGAACAGGAATATTCTCCGGAAGCCAGTTTTTATCAGTATCTATAAGCAACACGCGTTTATCATCTTTTCTTTCGCTGAAGGAAAGCTGAAGAGGCGAACCGCTGTAATAGGTAGGCACGGCAGCAGAAACTTTTTGCGGTTTATGGATGTGTCCCAAAGCAATATAGCTGAAATAATCCCCAAACTGAAGCGCATTAAAAGCCGCCTGATTCCCAATCTGGATATCCCTTTCACTTTCTGAAGTTTCTGAACCTGCAGCAAACAAATGCCCCATGGCGAGCGCCGGAACAGCCGGGTGCTTTTTTTGGCAAATATCGGCTGCCAGATTAAATGTCCGCTGAATTCCTCTTCTGATGGCCTCAAGCCTGTCATTATAAGAATGGCCGTCGTTGGCGCTGCGTAAATCAGAATCGCGCAAATAGGGCAGGGCAGCGATTACCATTTCTGTTTTACCGTTTTTTCCGGAAACAGGAATAATTGCGTCCTCAAGATTTTCAGGTAAACCGCCAATTACGTGCATATCCAGCTCCTTCAGGATTTCCTTTGGCGCATCCAACATTGCCGGGGAATCGTGGTTGCCGCCGGTAAGGATAATTTTGCAGTCCAGTTTCCGCAGTTGCATTAAGGCTCTATAATATTGTTTACGTGCTTCGGAAGAGGGATTGGCGAGATCAAAAACGTCACCGGAAACCAACAGGACATCAACTTTATTTTCTTCAATGCAATTCGTCAGCCACTCGACAAAAAGTTCAAAGTCTGTGAAAAGTTCATGTTTATGGAGTTTTTTACCAATATGCCAGTCGGCAGTATGAAGGATTTTCATATAATTTTCAGCTTAATTCCAGGGGAAATTCAGAAGTTGAAAGATATTATTTATATGTTGTTCTGTAAAGAAATGAACTTGATTCTTCCGCGGGATTTCCCTACTATAGAAGAAAGGAAATTTAACTGCAGAACTTTTTCTTCCGAAGAAATTTCTAGTATAAGTGTAATTTAATACAATTACAACAAAGTATTATTAAGCATTTAACTGATACGGGAGTTAATCGTAGCTAATTTTACTCTGTAAGCAATAATTAAATAAATAGTTATGAAAAATCTAAAAGATTTATTTGAACACCAACTAAAAGACCTGTATAGTGCGGAAAGTCAGTTAATTGAAGCTTTGCCAAAAATGGCGAAAACTGCCAAAGATTCTAAATTGAAGAAAGCTTTTGAAAGCCATTTGGAAGAAACCAAAGAACATCAGAAACGTATTAAGGAAATTTGTGATGAGCTTGGGATCAAGCCTACCGGAGAAGAGTGTAAAGCTATGAAGGGACTTATTAAAGAAGCTGAAGAGTTTATTAAGGAAGATGCAGAGGAAGATGTAAAAGATGCGGGATTAGTAGCCGAAGCACAACGCGTTGAACATTACGAAATTTCAGGATATGGCACAGCTGTGCGGTATGCCAAAGAATTAGGCCATGATGATATTGCAAAAAAATTAAAGAAAACTTTAGACCAGGAATATGGAGCTGATCAAAAGCTAAATGAACTGGCAGAAGGACGTCTTAATAAAGAGGCAAAATAAAATCCTGATACATAATTGTATAAAACGCCTGTGAAAGCAGGCTTTTTTTCTGCCAATCCACAACGTAACTTATGTTGTGTGGAAAGCTATCATGTTGAACATAAGCCGACAACAAGTGAAGATTTTTAACAAAAATTAACTTTTTAATTATGGGTACAAAAAGCCGCTTTTTTTATTAGTAAATGCTGTAAACCCACTAAGTATTTAAGGCTTTGAGCTTTTTTGTTTCAGAAGAAACGTTGTGCCAAAAGAACGGGAGTTCCTTCAATGAGGTTAAAAAAGTTAAATCAAACTAATTCAAACCATTTCGTTATTAACTTGAACTACTGAAGAATGCATTTCCCCACCATTTAAATCACAAAAACACCTTTAAATAAAAGCCATGAACTCCCGCGAAAAAAATTTAAGAATTCTAAGATCCCTGAAGTACAAGAATCTTGCTCATCAGAAAGATTATCAGCAAATCACTCAACATGCAGATAGGTTGTTGATAAAGTCATTTTTTCTAAACCTTTCCAATCAGAAAGAAAATTTTGCTGCTAAACTTCAGCAGGAAATTGAAAGGACAGAAAAGGAATTACTACAAGATTCCATACCGGTTTTTTCAAAAGCCCCTTCAGAAGAAAAAACTATTCCTTTACTTAAAACTTCCCGGCATGAAAGGCATGGTCTTATTAAAGAGTGCTATAGAAGAGAGAAAAGAAACGTGCTATTATACAATTATGCTCTTTCTCATATAAGTGAAAGCGGTTTAAGGGAGGTTCTAACATTTCAGAAGAACAAAACAAAATCGTGGCTTAGGGAAATTAAGTGCATGGGAATAAGGGTTTACGAAGATATTGAAGGAGCGCTTGAGCCTTCTCCATTTGAATTTAATACCAAAATAAAGACTTAATCCAGGTCTGTTAAAAAAACAAATATTATTACTGGCCTGTCTCATTTTTTGGCACAGGCCATTGTAATTCCAACCAAAAAAAGAATATTACATGTTAAAAAAATCATTATGGAGTTCTTTTGCTACAGATCCTGAAAAGTATCCAAAACTCAATAAAGATATTGCTGTTGATGTGGCGATAATTGGCGGAGGCATTACCGGAATTACTACTGCGCAGGTGTTAACAGAAAGAGGCTATACAGTAGCTGTTCTGGAAGCAAGGAGTGTGGGTCACGGCACCACCGGGCATAGTACAGGAAACCTTTATATTATTATTGATGAACTTTTATCCTCTTTAAAATCTAAGTACAACAAGGATGTGGTGATTAGGGTCATCGAATCCAGAAAAGCTGCATTGGAGAAAATTGAGGAGAATGTGGAAAAATTTGGTATTGACTGTGACTTTAGCAGACAACCTCTTTTTTTATATGAAGATGTCAATAACATTAAAATCCTTGAGGAGATCAAAGCTGCGAAAGAAATCAATTTAGCATTTACAGAGCTTGCAGAAGATTTTCCGTTTGAACAGGACAACGGAATCAAGTTTGATCATCAGGCGCAATTTAATCCGTTATTGTATGTTCTGGGACTGGCAGCATCTATTGATAAAGAAAAATGTTCGATTTACGAAAATACCGCAGTACGTTCTGTAGAGGAGCAAAAAGACAGGGTGCTGGTAAATACATCTGAAGCAATTGTTGCCGCAAAATATGCAGTACACGCTACCCATACTCCAAAAGGTCTGGAGTTGCAGTACCATACCACGTTAGGACCCTACAGAGAATATGGAGTCGCGGCAAAACTTGAATCGACATCTCATCCGCAGGGAATATTTTGGGGATATTATAAAGATCAGAAATATTCTATAAGGTCCTACAGTCGTGGTGATGAGAATTATTTAATTGCTGTTGGAAGTCCGCACAAAGTGGGCCAGGCAGAAAACAACCAAAAGCATGTAGAGGATCTTGTTGCCTTTATACAGGAGCAGTTTATTGTGGGGCAGATTACCCATACCTGGGGTGGACAAAATTATAAGCCTGCAGATCTCCTACCATTTATAGGTAGAAAAACCAAGAACTCCCGGGAGTTTATCGCTACAGGTTTTTCTACAGACGGACTTATCTACGGAACACTTTCGGCGAATATAATTGCAGATAAAGTTGAAGATAAATTTAATCGCTTCGAGGATTTATATGAGGCTGCACGACACCAACCCGCTAAATCTGCTAAAAAATTCGTAAAGGAAAATGTAAACGTTGCAGGAGAGTTCTTAAAGGATCTTAGCTTTAAAGGAGATGATAAGGATTTGATGGAAATTCCACCAGGTGAGGCTGCTATAATTACAAGAGACGGAGAGAAAGTCGCTGTCTACAGAGAACCGAACGGAGAATTCAAAATTGTTTCGGCATTATGCACCCATATGGCCTGCATGGTTCATTGGAACAACGCAGAAGAGAGCTGGGATTGCCCCTGCCACGGTAGCAGATTTGACACCTCTGGAGAGGTTATAGAAGGTCCCGCTTATAATGCACTGCCGAAAAAAATTATAGAATAAGCAACAAAATATGAAGGAGGATATGAAGCAGAGTGATGATGACAAATTTATTCCTATGACTTCTTTTAGAAGTGGAAAGGGAAGTGAAGTGAGAAGTGACGTTTACTACTATACCAATCAGGTTGTAAATGTAATAATGATTGGTAAACCGGGTAGCAAAGACTGGATCCTGATAGATGCAGGAATGCCAAAATCTGGTCCTGAAATACAGGAAGTAGCCGAAAAACGGTTTGGGAAAGGTAATAAACCTGCAGCTATTATTCTGACTCATGGGCATTTTGACCATGTCGGCGGAATAGTGCACTTAATAAATGAATGGAATTGTCCGGTTTATGCACACCATTTGGAGACCTTGTACTTAACAGGAGAGAAAAAATATCCTGAACCCGATACCTCTGTAGAAGGCGGATTACTGGCAAAAATATCTTCAGTTTATCCGCATGAGCCAATAAATATAAAATGTGCTCTAAAGGAATTGCCTGAAGATGGAGAGGTGCCGGAGTTACCAGAATGGAGATGGATTCACGTCCCGGGGCATGCTCCGGGCCAGATAGCACTTTTCAGGGAAAGCGACAGGACCTTAATTGCAGCAGATGCTTTTGTTACTGTTAAGCAGGACTCTTTTTACAAGGTACTTGTTCAGAAAACAGAAATAAATGGGCCACCGGTGTATCTCACCACTAACTGGGAGCATAGTCGTGAATCTGTTCAAAAGCTTGAGGCCCTGAAACCTGAAGTTGCCGTTACGGGGCATGGTGAGGCGGTAGAAGGAGAAGAACTGAGGGAAGGGCTGGAAAAGCTTAGCAATAACTTTGATGAAGTTGCAGTTCCAGATCATGGGAAGTGGGTGCGGAATGAGGACAAAGTTTAACCGGCCTACGGAAGAAAAAGGATATTTATTAAACCAAGGGAAATGACCAATGGGAAAGGACCGGATTGCTGTGTAGATGCAGTAGGGGCTGAAGCTCATGGTGATTCCATATTGGTAAGGTAATAGACAAGACAAAAGAGGTAATGCAGTTACCTATGTCAAGACCATATGTTCTACAACAAATAATGATAAGCTGTAAAAAAGCAGGTACTGTTTCTATTCCCGGAGTATATATAGGAATATTAAATGAAGTTCCTTTTAGAGCTGCAATGAATAAGGACTTTACATTTAAAATGGAAACCGCTGTATAACGTTACCTTAAACCACTTCTCGAGAAGGTAGAAAAGGGTTTAATCGATCCGTCATTTATAATTACCCATAGACTAAAACTGGATGAAGCTCCAGAGGCTTATAAAACTTTTAAAGAGAAAAAAGACGGATGTATTAAAGTGGTACTAACACCATAAACAGCGATTGTTCTACGCAGAATGGAACGGCTGCCTGGCAGCCGTTTTTTAGTTGTTTTGATCCAAAATTACAGTTTTTACGGCGTGTATTAACAGCTATTTAACAAGCAAAAAAGGAGCTATGACTTCTGCAGCTACCGTCTACTCTGAATATTTCCTCTTAAAACCATTTCTATAACAATTACTTATATTAAGAAATGTTTATGCCGTCTTTAGGAGTATTTAGTAATCATCTGCTATAAATTTGGTTGTCATAGAAGGTTAATAAAACAGAGTACCCCAGACTCAGTTTATTCACCATTAGTCCAGAGTTCGTAAAACACTTTTTGCAACTCAAAATTTGATCGGGCGTAGCCCAGTAATTAGAAAAAATTGTGAATGCAGACTGGAAATATTTCAAGGAAAGCATTAATAACCGGCGGGACTAACGGGATTGGTCGTGCCATAGCGAAAAAATTTTCCGAAGAAAATTTTAAAACAGTTATAGCCGATGTTGATAATACTAAAAAACGGGATGAGAATATCTTTTTCTGTAGTACAGATGTTACCAGGTCTTCAGATATAGATCATCTTTTTAACTATACCACCGAGACTATAGGAAATCCAGATATTCTGGTAATCAACGCAGGAATTGGTATCCGGGAATCTTTAACAGAAGGGGATCCTGAAAAATGGCAAAAAGTGATGGACACTAATTTCATGGGTGCCTTGCGCTGCATTAGGGCATTTGTTCCTGCAATGTTGGAAAAAGGAGAAGGCAATGTTGTTTTTATTTCATCAGTTTCAGCTAACCAGCCACACCCTTCGGGAGGAATCTACAGTGCCTCAAAAACTGCTCTTGAAGTAATTGCTGAAACCCTTAGGTTGGAAACCATTCCGTATATAAATGTGACAGTAATAAGCCCCGGAATAACAGATACTAAGTTTTTTAAAAATCAAATTTCCGGACACACGAGTGTGGAGGGACTGGATATGGGATTTATTTCACCAGAAGATTTAGCCGAAGATGTTTTTTACGCAATCAGTAGAAAAAATAACAGAAGTATAAATAAAATTATAACCAGACCTCTTAAACAAAATTTCTAATTAATCAAAAACAGCTTAAATGAATAAGAGAATTTTAATTACCGGAGGAGCAGGATTTATTGGTTCTCACCTGGCCGATGAACTCTTAAATGAGGGATATCAGGTGAGGGTACTGGATAATCTTTCTGAACAGGTTCATGGAAAAGAGAGGAAAAAACCTTCTTACCTAAACCCGAAAGTAGAACTTCTGGTAGGAGATGTTAGAGATAAAGAAGCAGTTGAAAAAGCGCTCGATGGCGTCCACGCTATTTTCCATCTTGCCGCAATGGTGGGAGTGGGGCAAAGTATGTACCAGATAAGGGACTATACTGCGGTGAACAACCTGGGAACTGCAACTCTTCTTGAAGCACTTATAAATCATCCCGTAGAAAAACTTGTAGTGGCTTCCAGTATGAGCATTTATGGGGAAGGCTTATATAAAGATTCTAATGGCAACATGGAAATGGAGTGTGAAAGGAAACTTTCAGACTTAAAGGAAGATCGCTGGGAGATGTATAAAGATGGAGAGGAGCTGGAACCAATTGCTACTCCCGAAGAGAAAAAACCAAATCTGGCTTCTGTCTATGCCTTATCAAAATACGATCAGGAGCGATTAAGCCTTATAACAGGGAAGGCATATAATATTCCCACTACCGCGTTGAGATTCTTCAATGTTTACGGAACCAGGCAGGCCTTATCGAATCCATACACGGGAGTTCTCGCCATATTTGCTTCGAGACTGCTGAATGATAATGCACCTATGATTTTTGAGGATGGTTTACAAAAGAGGGATTTTATTCATGTTAAGGATGTCACAAGGGCTTGCAGATTGGCAATGGAAAAATCTGAAGCCAATGGTGAAGTTCTGAATATAGGTAGTGGTAACCAGTATACGATAACCCATATTGCTGATAAGCTGGCGGGAGTAATGGGTAAGGATATCTCTCCCGAAATTACCGGAAAATACAGGATAGGGGATATTCGCCACTGCTTTGCAGATACAGATAAAACAAAGAGAATTTTAGGTTTTGAGCCTCAGATGAAATTTGAAGATGGTCTTTTTGAACTTGCAGAATGGTTGAAGGGCCAGATTGCCATAGATAATGTGGGCAAGGCAAGTAATGAACTTTCTTCCAGAGGATTAACCGTTTAAACCGACCCGCTATGCAAAATGAGAATAAAAGCAATACTCCTGTAATTGGTATTCTTGAATGGTTTAGGCCGGGAGAATACCAGGAGGTAGAAAATACTATAAAGGATCTTAAAAATTTAGGGATCACCCATTTGCGCACAGGAGTTTCCTGGGCAGATTGGTATGTAGAAGGGACAGAAGAATGGTATGACTGGCTTTTTGCCGAACTTGGCAAACACGTAGAAATTCTTCCTTGTTTCCTGTATACCCCACCTTCTTTGGGAGAAACAGCAAAAACTTCTTCGCCTCCAAAGTATTTAAAATCATATGCAGATTTTCTGGATCTGATGATCAATAAATACGGAGAATATTTTGATTGGGTAGAATTATGGAACGAGCCGAATAACAAAGTGGAGTACGACTTCACAATGGATTATTCGTGGCACAAGTTTTCAAAAATGATAGACATGGCATCTTATTGGGCCAAAGAGAAAGGTAAAAAAACCTTGCTTGGCGGGATGAGCCCTATAGATCCAAACTGGCTGCATATGATGGCTGAAAATGGAACTTTGGAAAATATTGATGCTATTGGTATTCACGGTTTTCCACATGTTTTTGATCAGCAATGGGAAGGATGGGAAGAGAATATCAAGCAGGTAAAGCGGGTTCTTAAACGCTTTGATCTTGAAAAAGAACTTTGGATTTCGGAGGTGGGATTTTCTACATGGCAAAATGATGAGGTAAAGCAGTATGAGGAATTTAAGAAAGTAATAAATACTTCAGCAGATAGGGTATATTGGTACAGTTTAAAAGACCTACATCCTAAAAACCCAACGGTGGGAGGTTTGCATTTGGATGAACGGGAATATTTCTTCGGATTAAAAAAGACAGACGGTACAAAGAAGTTACTGTACAAACTTTTGGAAAATGGTGGAATAGAGAATATTCAAAATCATTCCTATATCCGGAAACAATATGTTCTTAAAGACGAAGAGCAGTACAGTCTTATAACGGGAGGAGCCGGTTTTGTGGGGACAAATCTTGCTGCAAGATTGCTGAGTGCAGGGAAAAAGGTAATGATCTATGACAGCCTTTTTAGGGAAGGTGTTGAAAAGAACCTCCAGTGGCTCCAGGAGAAATATGGAGATCAACTTATTATCCAGATTGCAGATATCCGGGAAAAGAGAATACTCGAAGAGAGTGTCAGGAACGCCTCAGAGGTTTACCACTTCTCTTCACAGGTCGCCGTTACTACATCCCTCACTAATCCTCTGCTGGATTTTCAGGTTAACCTTCAGGGGACATTTGATCTTTTGGAAACCATCCGAAAATCTGAACATCAGCCACCGCTTCTTTTTACTTCTACCAACAAGGTTTATGGTAATCTCAACGATCTTGAGATGAAACCTAATGAAACCAGGTATTATCCTTCAGATAAAACAATAGAAGAAAATGGTATAAGCGAAGACAGAGCACTGGATTTTCATAGTCCTTACGGTTGCTCGAAGGGTGGTGCAGATCAATATATCCTGGACTACTCGCGCTCCTACGGATTAAAAACCGCAGTTTTCAGGATGAGTTGTATTTATGGTCCACATCAGTTTGGGACAGAAGATCAGGGCTGGGTTGCTCACTTTCTAATCAGCGCGCTGGAAGATCATCCTGTAGTGATCTATGGAAATGGAAAACAGGTTCGCGATATACTTTTTGTTGAAGACCTGGTGGATGCTTTTGTACTGGCAAGGAAAAATATCGACAAGATATCAGGTGAAGTGTACAATATTGGAGGGGGACCAAAAAATACTGTTAGCCTTATTGAGATTCTGAACCTTATAAAGGAAAAAGCGGGAAAAGAAATGGATATTTCTTTTGAAGACTGGAGAACAGGTGATCAGCTTTATTATGTATCTGATACTTCTAAATTTCAGCAGGCCACTGGTTGGTCACCAAAGCATTCTGTAGATGCAGGAATGGAAGAATTACTCCAATGGCTGTGCAAAACCAGAAATATTCAATTAAAAGATAATCCAAGATCATCAGCTAAAGCAATGGCTCTATGAGAATGACCAGAACACTACAGGAAATAGGATCACTTCCTGAAGAGGAAGAAATATATAAAGCTGCCATAGTCGAAAGCCCCGGCAAAGTGGTTGTTAAAGAATCTGACAAACCAGAACCAGGCAAAGAAGAAGTCAGAATAAAATTGCAGGGAAGCGGAGTATGCGCCTCCAATATTCCCGTTTGGGAAGGGCGAGACTGGTTCGCCTATCCGGTAGAAAAAGGAAATCCGGGGCATGAAGGCTGGGGGATTATAGACGCTGTGGGAGAAGATGTGAAAGGATTTGCGGTAGGAGAAAGAGTTACAGGCTTAACCTATAATGCTTACGCTACTTATGATATTGCCAAACCGGAAAATCTTGTGAAATTACCGGACTTCCTTGATAATAAACCGTTTCCCGGTGAACCTCTTGGTTGTGCCATGAATATTTTTTTCAGGGCAGATATCAAGAGCGGACAGACTGTAGCGATTGTTGGTTGCGGTTTTTTAGGGTTGCTTTTAATACAGTTGGCAAAATCCAAAGGAGCAAAAATTATCGCGATCTCCAGAAGGCAATTTTCGCTTGATGCGGCTAAAGAAGCCGGGGCAGATGAGACCGTTAAGATGGATGATCACTATAAAATTATTGAGCGGGTTAAGGAATTAACAGGTGGAAATTTCTGTGAACGTGTAGTGGAAGCTACCGGAAAAGAATGGCCACTAAACCTTTCTATAGAACTCACCGGCGAAAGAGGGAAGCTCATTGTCGCAGGATTTCACCAGGACGGGATGCGCAGTTTAAATGTGCAAATGCTGAACTGGCGCGGGATAGACATGATAAGTGCTCACGAACGTGATCCTCAGAAATATGTCGACGGAATAAAAGCCGCAGTTGTGGCTATTCAGAAGAAGGAAATGGATCCTTTTCCTCTTTTCACTCATATGTTTTCACTCGATGAAATGGAAAGTGCCTACAGGAATCTAACTGAAAGACCGGACGGATTTATTAAAGCGCTGGTATTAAATCCGCAGTAAAAAACTAACCAACTAAAAATCAAAATGATTACAACTTTACCAACTGAAAACCTTAATAAAACACTTGCTCTTGGCTTTATCGGCGTTGGCTGGATTGGCAGGAACAGGATGGAAGTTCTTCTAAAAGATTCTAATGCTGAAGCGCTTGCCATAGCAGAACCATCAAAAGATAATGCCGACGAAGCATTGAAGAGTGCAACAAACGCGATAATTGCCAATTCACCTTCAGAACTTTATGAAAATGGTGATTTAGACGGGATTGTAATTGCTACTCCCAGTGCGATGCATGCGCAGCAATCCATTGAAGCATTAAAAGCTGGAAAATCGGTTTTTTGTCAGAAGCCTTTAGGACGCACTGCTTCTGAAGTTTCAGAAGTGGTGGAGGTGGCCGAAAAAGCCAATAAACTTCTTGCGGTAGATTTATCTTACAGGTATACAAAAGCATTTAGGGCAGTTTACGATGTAATTCAGAATGGTGAAATTGGCGAAATTTATGCTGCTGATCTTGTTTTTCACAATGCGTACGGTCCGGATAAGGAATGGTTTTATGATATCAAAAAATCTGGCGGGGGTTGTGTCATGGATCTTGGAATTCATTTAATTGATCTTGCACTTTGGACGCTCAATTTTCCGGAAATAAATGAGGTGAGAAGTAACCTTTATAAGCACGGAAAAAAATTAACTTCTTGTAACGAGCATGTGGAAGATTTTGCCAGTGTTGCCATGACTTCAGAAAAAGATACCACCATAAATCTGCAATGTTCCTGGAACCTTTCCGCAGGACAAGAAGCTGTAATTGAAGCGCGTTTCTATGGAACCAAAGGTGGGGCTGCTTTTAAAAATGTAAATGGATCTTTTTATGATTTTAAAGCAGAAAAATACAAAGGAACGCAAACAGAAACTCTTGTAACACCTCCGGATGACTGGAGTGGTCGTGCCGGGGTAGTTTGGGCAGATGCTCTTTCTTCTGGACAGGATTTTGACCGGAAATCAGCAGAAGAATTTATAAAAACCAGTGAAATAATTGACCGTATTTATGGAAGATAGTAAGATGAAAATATTAATGACTACAGATACGGTCGGCGGTGTATGGACCTATTCGCTGGAACTATGCAAAGCACTAAATAAACATGATATAGAAGTTCATCTGGCCGCAATGGGTGCGTGGCCCACAGCAGAGCAGGAAAAAGAGGCATCAAAAATGGCAAATATCGTCCTGTATAAAAGTGATTACAAATTAGAATGGATGCAGGATCCCTGGGAGGACCTGGAGAAGGCGCATAAGTGGATCGCTTCCATATATCAGACAATACATCCCGACGTTGTCCATTTCAACAATTATGCGCAGATAGAAAATTTCTGGTCCTGCCCGATTGTTACTGTTTACCATTCCTGTGTACAGACCTGGTGGCAGGCGGTGAAAGGCACTTCAGCACCTTCTGCATGGAGTCGATATACAGCACTGGTAAAAGATTCATTGAATACTTCAGATATGGTGGTGAGTCCTACAAAAGCAATTCTGGAAAAGGCAGTCGGGGTCCACGAAGTAAAATCACCGACGGACGTGATCCATAACGGAAGAGAGATGTGCTTTTCTAAAGATGTAGAAAAAGAAAATTTTATTCTGTGTATGGGAAGAATTTGGGACGAAGCTAAGAACCTAAGGGCGCTGTCGGGAATTGCCAAAAATCTGCCGTGGCCGGTATATATTGCCGGAAACAATGTAAATCCCAATACCGGTACAGAAGTGGATATTGAGAATGTTCATTTTGTTGGAGAATTATCTTCTGAAGAGGTAAAGGAAATGATGCAGCGCGCATCTATTTTTGCCAGCCCCACGAAATATGAGCCATTCGGACTTGCAATTCTGGAAGCAGCCAAAGCAGGATGTGCCCTTGCCTTAAGCGATATCGATACACTTAATGAGCTTTGGTCTTCGTCTGCTTCTTTCTTTGATCCTGAAAATCCTGAAGATACACAGAAAAAAATCCTTCAGTTAATAGAAGATAAAGAATACCGGGAAGCAATGGCTAAAAATGCCCAATCTCAGTCTGAAGCTTATAATCTTCAAAAAATGGGTTCAGAATATGCCGCTTTATATAAGCGACTTATCGTATCCAGAAAAACTGATATTAACCAATTAACCCCAAGCTTATGAATTTTGTGATGTTTTATCATTCGTTATACTCTGACTGGAACCACGGAAATGCTCATTTCCTCCGAGGTATTGTAAAGGAACTAAGGAAAAGAGGGCATGAAGTGGATGTGTATGAGCCGGAGGGTGGATGGAGTTTAAACAATCTTATCAAAGATCATGGAGCAGAAAAACTGGATGAGTTCAGGAAATATTATCCAACTTTAAATCCACAATTTTATAATCCGCAGAAAAAGCTGAATTATCAGAACATTTTAGGTGAGGCAGATGTGGTAATTGTGCACGAGTGGAACAGTCCCGAACTGGTTGCTGAAATCGGTGAAAAGAAAAAGGAGTATGGCTACAAACTTCTGTTTCATGATACCCATCACCGTGCGGTTTCTGATGAAGAAAGCATAACCAAATATGATTTCAGTAGTTATGATGGAGCTCTGGTTTTTGGAGAAGTAATTAGGAAAATTTATCAGGAGAAGAAATGGGTAAACCAGGTGTGGACCTGGCATGAAGCTGCAGATGCAGATCTTTTTAAACCAAATCGCAATGAAGACAAAGAAGGTGATTTGGTATGGATTGGAAACTGGGGTGATAATGAACGTACCGAGGAATTAATGGAATTTCTTATAGAGCCGGTAAAAGAATTGGGTATAAAAGCGAAGGTGTATGGCGTAAGATACCCCGAGAAAGCTCAGCAGGCACTAAAAGATGCTGGAATTGAATATGGTGGCTGGCTTCCAAATTATAAAGTACCGGAAGTTTTTTCAAAGTACAAAGTTACTGTACACGTTCCCAGAAGGCCATACGTGGAGATGTTGCCGGGAATTCCAACGATTAGGCCGTTCGAAGCGCTTGCCTGTGGAATTCCGCTTATCTGCTCGCCCTGGGAAGATGCAGAAAACCTCTTTATTCCGGGTGAAGATTATCTCATGGCCAAAGATGGAAACGCAATGAGCTACAGAATAGCTGAAGTTTTAAAAAGCGCCCAGCTGGCGCAAAGCCTTTCAGAAAATGGGAGACAAACTATTTTAGAAAAACATACCTGTGCACATAGAGTAGACGAACTTGAGCAGATAATAGATGAAATTGAATCTCCTTTAGCGGACGAAATGAAGATCAACAATGGAAAATAAACTCAACATAGCCTTTTTTGGATCCAGTATCGTTTCTGCTTACTGGAACGGTGCCGCAACTTATTACCGCGGGATCGTAAAAGCACTGCATAAAATGGGGCACGACGTCACTTTTTATGAACCGGATATTTTCGAGCGGCAGGAACATCGGGATATAGATGATCCCGACTGGTGCAATGTAATTGTTTATAAAAAGGATAAACTCAGCTTAAGAGGATTACTTCGGAAGGCTCAGGAAGAGTCAGATGTGATCATCAAAGCGAGTGGCGTAGGTGCTTACGACGATTTTTTGGAGTCCGAAGTCGCAAAAATGAAAAGCAAGAAGAATCTCATCATTTTTTGGGATGTAGATGCTCCCGCCACGTTGGACAGGATAGAGAATGATGAAAATGATCCTTTTAGAGACCTCATTCCGAAGTACGATTTTGTACTCACTTACGGCGGCGGGCAACCGGTTATTGACGCTTACGAAAAGAACGGAGCAAAAAAATGTATTCCGATTTATAACGCGCTGGATACCGATACCCATTTTTCTGTAGATCCTGAATCAAAATTTGAGGGAAGCCTGGCCTTTCTTGGTAATCGGTTACCAGACAGAGAAAAGCGGGTAGAAGAATTCTTTATAAAACCTGCAAAAGAACTGCCCGATCATAAATTCCTGATTGGCGGTAGCGGCTGGGGAGATAAAAAAATGTCCGATAATGTGGATTATTTGGGGCACGTCTATACAAAAGATCATAATGCCTTTAACTGTACACCAATGGCGGTTTTAAATATAAGTCGGGACAGTATGGCTAAGTACGGATTTTCACCGGCAACCCGGATTTTTGAAGCCGCCGGGGCAGGAGCCTGTATTATCACCGATTACTGGAAAGGGATTTCCACTTTCTTTGAACCCGATGAAGAAATAATAGTAGTAAAAAGCGGGGAAGAAGTAAAAAAAGTAATTTCAGAATTAACTCCGGAAAGGGCGAAGAAAATAGGCGAAGCAGCTTATAAAAAAGTTCTTGAAAAACATACCTACGAGCATCGCGCAGCGCTCCTGGAGTCGGTAATATCAAGGAAATTGTACGGCGAAGCAAAATCTTTAGATTAATATAAAGAACTGGATATGAGATTTGTAATTATAGGACTATCTGTAACTTCTTCCTGGGGAAATGGCCACGCCACAACCTATAGGGCTTTGCTAAAGGAACTTAAAGCTCTGGGCCATGATATTCTTTTTCTTGAAAAAGATGTACCGTATTATGCCAACAACCGGGACTTACCTAAACCTGAATTCTGTAAGCTTGGCTTGTACAAAACCAACGAAGAATTAAAAGAAGATTATAAAGAGGACGTTGCCAATGCAGATGTTGTAATTGTCGGTTCTTACGTTCAGCAGGGCGTTGAGGTTGGAAACTGGGCGATAAGCACTGCAAAAGGTATTACCGCATTTTATGATATAGATACACCTGTAACCCTGGCAAAACTGGAACGGAAAGATTTTGAATATCTTGATCCGGAACTTATCAGCAAATACGATATGTATTTGTCTTTTTCCGGTGGTTCTATTCTTAATCATTTGGAGAAACATTACGACTCGCCAAATGCTAAAGCTCTATACTGCTCTGTAGATCCCGAATTATATTATCCTGAAGATGTAGAAAATAAATGGCAAATGGGCTATTTGGGAACTTATAGTCCAGATCGTCAGCCAACTGTAAGCGAATTACTGAACAAACCTGCGGCACAATTTCCGCAGAAGAATTTTGTGGTTGCAGGTCCAAATTATCCTGAAGATTTTAAATGGTCGCCAAATGTACAGCGAATCGATCATTTGCCACCTGCACAGCATCGTGGATTTTACAATTCTCAGAAGTACACACTTAACGTAACACGGGAAGATATGATAAGGGCGGGATATTCGCCAAGTGTTCGTTTGTTCGAAGCCGCTGCGTGTGGTGTGCCCATAATTTCCGATTTCTGGAATGGGATAGACAGTATTTTTAAAGTTAATACAGAAATTTTGATTGCCGGAAGTGCTGCAGATGTAAAACAATGTTTTGAATCCATAACAGAAGAAGAAAGAAGGCAAATTGGCGAAAATGCAAGAAAAAAAGTTCTTAAACACCATACCGCTAAAGCACGGGCCAAAGAACTGGAGACTTACGTAGTAGAGGCTCTTGAAACTTCAAAAATTTAAACAGTAGTAAAATGTCAACCGAAACTGAAATAAAACAACTGGAACCCTGGTTCCATAATATTCATCTTCCTGACGGAAATCAGACGGCAACAGATCATTTTTTGGGGGATTTTCCGGCATTTAAATGGAAGAATATAAAAGATGCTATTCCGGAAGATCTGACCGGTTGGAAGGTGCTGGACATTGGCTGCAATGCGGGATTTTATTCCGTAGAACTTGCGAAAAGAGGAGCAGAGGTCACAGGAATAGATCTTGATGAACATTATCTTAAACAGGCGCGATGGACTGCAAAACAATTTGGTTTAGAAGATCAGATTACTTTTAGGCAAATGCAGGTTTATGATTTTGCCCATTCTGAAGAAAAGTTTGACCTGGTTTGGTTTATGGGAGTTTTTTATCATTTAAGATATCCGCTTCTGGCAATGGATATTTTATCTCAGAAAACTACCAGGATGATGGTTTTTCAAACATTGTCCCTTCCCGGAAAAGAAGAAATGGGAGTGCCGGAAGATGTGGAATTTCACAAAAGGGAAATCATGAAATCTGATGCATGGCCAAAAATGGCATTTATCGAGAATAAACTGGCAGGAGACCCTACCAATTGGTGGGCGCCAAATCATCAGGGAATAATTTCGATGCTTAGAAGTTGCGGCTTCAAAGTAACCGCAATGCCAGAAGATGAAACATATATTGCTGAAAAAGATGAAAAACTGAAATCCACTCTCGAAACCTGGAATTTTTCAGAATATCTTTCTGCAGTAGGAAAGGACTGGAAGAAAGAAGTGGAAAAGAAAACTAAGAAATAACAATTAAAACAAAGAACTATGGCAACTCAAGATTCAAAAACAACAAAAGATCACAAAACTATTCAAAAATGGGCTGAAGAGCGGGATGGAAAACCTGCTATAGTTAAAGGAACAGGTGACAGCGGCAAAGCCGGCGGACTCCTGAGAATAGATTTCCCGGGGGGAGCCGAGGAGAGCCTCGAAGAACTTTCCTGGGATAAATTTTTCACTATTTTTGATGAAAACAACCTGCAGTTTCTTTATCAGGAAGAGACGAAAGATGGTAGTAAAAGCCGTTTCAATAAATTTGTAAATAAAGACTAAACAGGAGCTGGTAAGTTTAAAAGTTTCAGGTTTTTAAAGACAACATATGGGTAGAGTACTTATAACAGGGGCCGCCGGTTTCCTGGGGTCGCATTTATGTGATAGATTTATTAAGGAAGGTTTTGATGTTGTGGCGATGGATAACCTTATTACAGGTGATTTAAAGAATATCGAACACTTGTTTGCCCTGCCGAATTTTCAGTTTTATCATCACGATGTAACCACCTTTGTACATGTGCCCGGCGAGTTGGATTATATTCTCCACTTTGCTTCGCCGGCCAGTCCCATAGATTACCTTAAAATACCTATCCAGACTTTAAAAGTTGGGGCTATGGGCACCCACAATCTTCTTGGTCTTGCAAAAGAAAAGAAAGCACGTATCCTTATAGCTTCTACTTCAGAAGTTTATGGAGATCCCCTGGTTCACCCTCAAACCGAAGAGTATTATGGCAATGTGAATACGATTGGCCCACGCGGAGTTTACGACGAGGCCAAAAGGTTTATGGAATCTATTACAATGGCTTATCACCGTTTTCACGATCTGGATACGAGAATTGTACGTATTTTTAATACCTATGGTCCCAGGATGAGGTTAAATGACGGGCGTGTAATCCCGGCATTTATCGGTCAGGCTTTGCGCGGTGAAGATCTTACAATTTTTGGCGACGGGAGCCAGACCCGTTCTTTTTGCTATGTAGACGATCAGATAGAAGGGATTTATAAGCTTTTGATGAGTGATTATGTTTATCCTGTAAACATTGGGAATCCAAAAGAAATTACCATAAACCAATTGGCTCATGAAATTCTTGAACTTACCGGCAGCGATCAGAAGGTGGTTAATAAACCGCTTCCAAAAGATGATCCTTCACAAAGGAAACCAGATATTACTAAAGCCAACGAAATTCTGGATTGGTTTCCCGTAGTTTCAAGAAAAGAAGGTTTCGCTAAAACTTATGAATATTTCAAAAATTTAAGTGATGAGGAACTCTTCAAAAAAGAACATAAAGACTTCCAGCAATATAATAAAGTCTAAAGCCGGCAGGATATTTTTGATTATTCTGCTGCTTGTTCTCGTTTATCCGGTTTTTTTCTTTTTTCAGCTTACAGGGTTAGAAGAAGAAAGTGGAGCTATGGAGGAATTTCAGTCTTCGCTTCAGAATTGCCTTGTTAGTATATGGATAACCTGGATTCTAATGGTCGCTTTTGCGGTCTAC